>NZ_BAAAIF010000084.1:0-42139 GCF_039525925.1 Streptomyces javensis
TAGCGGCAGCGGCGGTTCCGCCCCCCCCCCGCCCGCCACTCCGCCACTGGTGCCCCCGCCGCCCGGCACCACGCCCGCCGCGCCCCCACCGCCGTGATTACCCCCGGCGCCCCCGCCGGGCTGGTGACGCCGCCGGGCTGGTGACGGCGGCCGGGCACGGCCCCGGGCTCCGCGCCGGCTATCCCAGCCCGAGGGACCGCTTGAGGAAGTCCACCTGGAGCAGGAGCAGATTCTCCGCGACCTGCTCCTGCGGCGTCATATGGGTCACCCCGGACAACGGCAACACCTCATGCGGACGGCCCGCGGCCAGCAACGCGGAGGAGAGCCGCAAGGTATGCGCGGCCACCACATTGTCGTCCGCCAGACCATGGATGATCATCATCGGCCGCACCGTGTCGGCCGCGCCGGACAGCCCCTCGTCGGTCATCAGCGCGTTGGCGGCGTAGACCTCGGGCTGTTCCTCCGGCAGGCCCAGATACCGCTCGGTGTAGTGGGTGTCGTAAAGCCGCCAGTCCGTCACCGGGGCGCCCACCACGCCCGCGTGAAAGACATCGGGGCGGCGCAGCACCGCCAGCGCGGCCAGATAGCCGCCGTAGGACCAGCCGCGGATGGCCACCCGGCCGAGGTCCAGCGGATAGCGCCCGGCGAGCGCGGTCACCGCCTCGACCTGGTCCTCGAGCGTGACCGCGGCCAGGTCGTCACGCACCGCCTTCTCCCAGGCGGGGGAGCGGCCGGGGGTGCCGCGGCCGTCGGCGACCACCACCGCGAAGCCCTGGTCGGCGAACCACTGCGAGGTGAGATGGGCGTTGTGCGAGGCGACCACCCGCTGGCCGTGCGGCCCGCCGTAGGGGTCCATCAGGACCGGCAGTGGTCCGTCGCCCTCCTGATAGCCGCTCGGCAGCAGCACGGCGCACGGAATGTCCCGCTTGCCTGCGAAGACGAGCTCGGGGCGGGCGGTGATGACGGGCCGCTCCGGGTACGCGTCGAGCTCGGCGAGGCGTTCGGCCGCGCCGTGGTCGGCGGGCCGGAGGAGCTCCACGCTCACCCCGGGCCGCTCGAGACCCGTGTACGACAGCGCGATCACCTCACCGCCGCGCACGGCGGAGTGGACCGCCGGGAAGGGCCGCTTGCCGACCGGCTCCCAGCCGCCCTGGTCGCCGCTGCCCCGGAACCAGGCGCGGTGGACGGCGATCTCACCCGGCCGCTCGGGCAGTGGGGCACCGGCCCCCGGGGAGGCGGAGAACAGCACGTCGTCCGTGCCGATGTCGAGGACCGCGCGCACCTGGAGGGCGCCGGAGGTCAGCTTGCGGTCGCCGACCATCAGCACCCGGGCGCCCCCTTCGTCCGCGATGCGCACGAGTCGTCCATCTTCGGTCCAGGCCGGCACCCCGGGGAAAAGATCCAGCCAAACCGCGTCCTCGTCCACATGGACGGTGCTGGTCCGGCCGGTGTCGGTGTCCACGGCCAGGTAGAGCTGACTGCGCTGGTCCCTGGCCTGGACCAGAAGCAGCGGCGGACCGTAGGCCGACCAATGCACTCGCGCGAGGTACGGATAGCGCTCCCGGTCCCACTCGATCTCCGTACGGGAGCCGTCCAGACCGAGCAGAACCAGCCGCACCTCCGCGTTGGGGGTGCCGGCGGCGGGATAGGCCACCTCCGCGGGCTCCCGGCCGGGGTGGGCGGGGTCGGCGATCCACCAGCGCCGTACGGGGGACTCGTCGGCCCGGGCGGCCAGCAGGGCGTCGCTCCGCGGCGACCACCAGAAGCCCCGTGAGCGGTCCATCTCCTCGGCCGCGATGAACTCCGCGAGGCCGTAGGTGACGGAGTCCCCCTCCGGCTCGGCGAGCGCCCGGTCCCCCTCGCCGTCCGCGCCGGTGACCCGCAGCGCCCCGCCCGCCGCGTAGGCGATGTGGCGGCCGTCGGGCGAGGGGCGCGGGTCCACGACCGGGCCGGGGACGCGCAGCTCGCGGGTGGTGCCCGTGGGCAGATCGGTGGTGAACAGCCGTCCGGAGAGGGCGAAGGCGGCCCGCTCGACCGCGGCGTCCACCGCGTAGCCGACCACTCCGGCCGACCCCTCGCGGCTGCGCTCGCGCCGCGCCCGCTCCTCCGGGGACAGCTCCTCGTCGGCGCCGCCGAGCAGTTCGGCCGGGTCGGCGGCGGGGTACTCGCGCCGCCCGGCGAGGTCGTACACCCACAACAGGCCGGTCCGGTCGGTGCCCGAGCGGGAGCGCAGGAAGACGACGCGTGAATCGTCGGGGGCCACGGCGAGGGCCCGCGGCGTCCCGAGGGTGAAACGTTGGGTGCGCGCGTGCTGCCGTGGGAACGAGAGCTGTCCGGTCATAGGGGGAGCGTACGGCTGTCGGATCATGGCGGGGGAGGGTACGGATCGGTAGGCCGGGCGAGTGCTGCACCCGGCACGGTCCGGCCGGGACGGCGCCGGTCCCAAGCGGCCCTCGGCGATGGCGAGATGGCGCATAACCAACGAGAAGTGGCCCCCGGGACCGGGAAGTTCGTGCGATCAGGCATGCGCCCCTGTCATGCTCCCGTGCACCGAGTCGTGTGGGCACCGCCATAGTTATGATCGATTGCGCATAGTGGGTAGCCCCCCTGTGGCATCAATATGTTGTCCGTCCGAGTGCGTGTACCTGGAGGTGAGCCGCTGTGGCGCTCTCGATCTCGATGTCAGTGCTGCTGCTGATCATCGTCTTCATGCTCGTGAACAAGGCAGGACTGAAGGCGGTTCATGCGATCGTCTGCGTCCTCCTCGGCTTCTACCTGGCCAGTTCATCGGTCGCTCCGACGATCGACGACCTCACCACCAACGTGGCGGACATGATCGGCGGCGTGAAGATCTGACCTCGAGCGGGGCCGGGGCGTGCGACCCGTGGGCACGTGTGTGCGAATCGTAGGCTGTGCCCATGACCGTTCTTCCCGCCCGTCGTCTGCTGCTGGTACACGCACATCCGGACGACGAGTCGATCAATAACGGCGCGACCATGGCGAAGTATGCCGCCGAGGGCGCACACGTCACCCTGGTGACCTGCACCCTCGGTGAGGAGGGCGAGGTCATCCCGGCTGCCCTGGCGCATCTCGCCGCCGACCGCGACGACGCGCTCGGCCCGCACCGGATCGGCGAACTCGCCGCGGCCATGGACGCCTTGGGGGTCGAGGACCACCGCTTCCTGGGCGGGCCCGGCCGCTATCGCGACTCCGGGATGATGGGCGCCCCGCAGAACGACCGGCCGGACTGCTTCTGGCGGGCCGATCTCGACGAGGCCGCCGGGCATCTGGTGTCCGTGGTCCGCGAGATCCGGCCACAGGTCCTTGTGGCGTACGACACCAATGGGGGCTACGGCCACCCCGATCACATCCAGGCGCACCGCGTGGCGATGCGCGCCGTGGAGCTGGCCGCCGATCCCGGCTTCCGGCCCGACCTCGGCGAGCCGCACGACATCGCGAAGGTCTACTGGAACTGCGTGCCGCGCTCGGCCGTCGAGGAGGGCTTCGCCCGGCTGCGGGCCGAGGGCCGTGACTCCCTCTTCCCCGGCGTCGCCTCGGTGGACGACATCCCCGGGGTCGTGGACGACGCGGACGTCACCGCGTCCATCGACGGCGTCCCCCACGCAGCGGCGAAGGCCGCGGCGATGCGCGCCCACGCCACCCAGATCGCGGTGGACGGACCCTTCTTCGCGCTCTCCAACGACCTGGTCCAGCCGATGTTCCTCCATGAGCACTACCGGCTCGTCCGGGGCGAGGCCGGGGCGGACCGCGAGGACGACCTGTTCGCGGGGGTGGCGGCATGACGGCCCCGCGCCTGGGCGGATACGCCCTGCTCGCCGTGTTCGGGGTGCTGGTGGGCGCCGCGGGCGCGCTGGTCCAAGCGGCGTGGTTCCCCGGCGGGTTGCTGCTCGCGCTGCTCGCGGTGGCGGGCCTGTGCTACGGCGGCGTCAAGGTCATGGGCGCGCGGATGGGCGGCGGAGTGCCCGCGGGGGCCTGGACGGTGGTCGTGTTGCTGCTCACTTCCTCCCGTCCGGAAGGGGATTTCCTTTTCGGCGCCGGGCTGGGGTCGTACGCTTTCCTCCTCGGCGGGATGTTCATCGGTGTGATGTGTGCCACGCTGCCTTTGGTGCCGCAACCTCCTGGCCCGCCGGTCCGACTTGGTAAGTGACGTGACGTTTTCGGCACGACGTCCCCGGCGCTCGGAGGCCCTTCGGGCACACGGCGAAGGGTGCGCCCCGGGCGTACCGGATGCGGTGATCCGGCGGCCGTCAAGTGCGCGTCCGCACCGCCCAGTATGGTGGTGCCGCCGCCGAGCCGCCCGCGCGAGGTCTGACGGGCGGCGGAGCTAACTGGGAGAACCTGCTTTGAGCCGTGAATCTGACAGTTCGTCCTCCGGGCCCCGGGAGGGAAGCGGTGGTGCCGCTTACCCGTCGGGCACCCCGCCGTACGGATCCCGCCAGTACCCCTCGCCGAACCCCACGCAGGAGGCCCCGCAGGGTGCCGCCGAGGATGGGCAGGCGCGTGCCGCGGCCAAGCCGGAGGAGCCGAAGACCGAGACCACGCTGACGACCCGGATCAAGATCAACATCCCGGGGTCGCGGCCCATTCCGCCGGTGGTCATGCGCACACCCGTCGCGGAGGACGGCGTGCCCGCGCCGCGCTCCGGCGGGGACGAGGACGCCCCCGAGCGCACCAGCGCCCTGCCCCGGGTCGACTTCACACCGACGCCCGAGCGCGGTGTGCCGACCGAGCCCGGCGCGGCCAACGAGCCCACCGAGGGCCGGGAGAGGAAGAGCGGCAAGGGCGACGGCGAGCGGACCAGCGACTGGTTCGCGCCCCGTAAGCCCAGAAGCGGCTCGGCCACCGGCAGCACTCCGAAGCCGCCGGTGCCCCCGGCCCCGGACACCACGCAAGGGTTCCCGGCCCCGGACACCACGCAAGGGTTCCCGGCCCCGGACACCACGCAAGGGTTCCCGGCGCCCGACACCACCCAGGGCTTCCCTTCCCCGGAGACCACCCAGGGATTCCCCGCGCCCGACACCACTCAGGGTTTCCCGGCGCCGCAGCAGGGCGGCGACCCCGTCGCCGATCTGCCGTACTTCACCGACGCCCAGGCGCCGTCCGGCCACCCCGAGCCGACCGGGCCCACCACCGGCCCGGTCACCGGCGACATGTACGTGCCGCCGTCCGGCCCCGGTGCGGGCCCGCGCGACAGCGACCTGCTGGCCGCGCCGGGACCGGGCCCCGCGGGCGGCGGCCCGTACGGCGGTGACCAGCAGACGCCGCCGGGCGGAGTGGGCCCGCTGGCCGGGGGAGGCCCGGCCGGTCAGCCGCCGACCCCGCCGGGTGGTTCACCGCTCTCCGGCAGCCTCGGCGCCACCACCGGCGTGGGACCGCTGGCCGGTTCCGGGGCGGGCCCCGCGGACGGCCTCGGGACCGATCCGGCCCCCTCGCTGTTCCGCGACCCCGAGCCCACGCCGACCGGTGGTGTGCCGCCGGAGCAGATCTCCAGCGACACGCTGGTCAGCGGGGTGCCCGTGGTGCCCTCGGGCGAGGGCCGGGCCAAGCCGCCGTCGCCACCCGTTCCGGGCGGTCCGGGGGCCCCGGCACCCGGCGGCGACAGCGCACCGGCGCCGTCCGCCCCGAAGGCCGGTAAGCCCAAGAAGAAGGGCCGCTCCAAGGTCGTCATGGCCGGGGGCCTGCTGTTCGTGATCGCGGGCGGGGCCTACGCGGCCGGACTGGTGATGAACCACGCCGATGTGCCGAACGGGACCACCGTCCTCGGCGTCGACATCGGCGGCACCTCCAAGGAGGTCGCCGTCGACAAGCTGGACACCGCGCTGGGCAAGCGCACCACCGCCCCGCTGACGGTGTCCGTCGACGGCCAGGAGAAGGAGATCAAGCCGTCCGTCGCGGGCCTGGCGCTCGACACCGAGGCCACGGTCCGGGATGTCGCGGGCCGGGACTACAACCCGGTCACCGTGATCGGCTCGCTCTTCGGCGGCACCCATGAGGCCGACCCGGCGGTCACCGTCGACGAGGAGAAGCTGCGGGACGCCCTGGAGCGGCTCGCGGGCGACTCCGGCACGGCCCGCGAGGGCGGTATCAGCTTCACCTCCGGCAAGGCCGTCCCGGTGTACGGCAAGGAGGGCAAGGGGCTGGACGTGGACAAGGCGGTCAAGGCCGTCTCGGACGGGTTCCAGCTGCGCGCCGAGACCGGCCAGAACAAGGCCATCACCCTGCCGGTCACCATCAAGCGCCCCACGGTCAGCAAGGCCGAGGTGGACCGGAAGCTGAAGAGCTTCGCCGAGCCCGCGATGTCGGGGCTGACCACGGTCCAGACGGACGCCCAGCACTCGATCCAGTTCGGTCCGGACAAGTCGCTGCCGAAGATCCTCTCCATGCGGGTGGTCAACGGTCAGCTGGTGGAGCACTACGACCTGGCCGTCCTCAAGCAGCTCTACGGCAGCACCTTCGACGGCGTCCTGCTCGAGCGGGGCGACGGCTCCAAGAAGCCCGTCACCCCGGAGGACGTGGAGTCGGCGCTGCGCCTGGCGCTGCGCGGCAAGACGCCCAGCGAGCGCATCGGCGTCATCGGCAAGGACAACTGACCGGCCCGTCACGCGCGGTCGGACGACGCGGCCCCCGCCCGGCACCGGGCGGGGGCCGCGGCATGTCCCGGCCTTCCGGGCCCTGACCTCTTCCGGACCGTGTCACGCCCCGACCCATGACATCTGTCATCCCCAGGTCACGACCGCTGACACTGCCGGGCACACCCCGCCCTCGGCCAGTCTTGTGGCCATGACCCCAACGACCGCTGTTTCCGCCCCCGGCACCGGGGCCGCCACCACGGGCGCGCCGCCCGTGGTCCGCTTCGAGAAGGTGAACAAGACCTACGGCAGTGTGCGCGCCGTGACCGATCTCGATCTCACCCTGTACCCGGGGGAGACCGTCGCCCTGCTGGGCCCCAACGGCGCCGGCAAGTCCTCCAGCCTCGATCTGCTGCTCGGCCTGCGCCACCCCGACTCCGGCCGGGTGGAGGTCTTCGGCACCACCCCGCGCCAGGCCATCGTCCACGGCCGGGTCGGCGCGATGCTCCAGAGCGGCGCCCTGATGGAGGAGGTGACGGTCCGCGAGCTGGTGGGGCTGGCCTGCGATCTGCACCCCAAGGGCCATCCGGTGGACGAGGTGCTGGAGCGGGCGGGGATCACCGAGATCGCCTCCCGCAAGGTGAACAAGCTCTCCGGCGGCCAGGAGCAGCGGGTGCGCTTCGCGTTCGCCACCGCCGGGGCCTCCGACCTCATCGTGCTGGACGAGCCCACGACCGGTATGGACGTCTCGTCCCGGCAGACCTTCTGGGGCGCGATGCGGGAGCAGACGAAGCAGGGCCGCACCATCCTGTTCGCCACCCACTACCTCGAAGAGGCCGACGCCGTCGCCGACCGGGTGATCGTGCTGCACGCCGGCCGGGTGCTGGCCGACGGCTCCTCCGCCGAGATCAAGGCGATGGCCGGGGCCCGCCGGATCTCCTTCGAGCTGGACGGGCCGGTCGACGAGGCGGCGCTGCGCGCCCTGCCCGCGCTGACCGGGATCGAGATCTCGGGGCGTACCGTACGGATACGGTCCACCGACGCGGACGCGACCGTCCACGCGGTCTACGGGCTCGGGCTCTATCCGCACGGGCTCGAGGTCACCGGCCTCGGCCTGGAGCAGGCGTTCCTCGCCATCACCGACGCCGCGGCGGCAGATGAGGAGTCCGCACGATGAAGGCACTGGTCAAGCTGGAGATCGCGCGGACCCTGCGCAATCGCAAGTTCATGTTCTTCACGATCGTCTATCCGTCCGTGCTCTTCCTCCTGATCGCGGGCAGCACCGACGCCGACGACCGGGTGCCCGGCACCCATCTCTCGATGCCGCTCTACTACATGGTCGCGATGGCTTCCTTCGGGGCGCTGACCGCCGGGCTGATGGGCAATGGCGAGCGGATCGCCAAGGAGCGGGAGGGCGGGTGGACCCGCCAGCTGCGGCTCACCCGGCTGCCCGGCCGTGGCTATGTGGCAGCCAAGATCGCCGTGGGTGCGGTCGCCACCCTGCCGTCGATCGTGATCGTCTTCGTGGTGGCCGCCGTCGCCAAGGGCGTACGGCTGGACGCCGTCTGGGAGTGGCCCGCGCTGACCGCCGCGATCTGGGCGGGCTCCCTGGTCTTCGCGGCGCTGGGGGTCGCCATCGGATATCTGGCGAGCGGGGACGCGGTACGGCCGCTGACGATGATCATCTACTTCGGTCTGTCGATCCTCGGCGGGCTGTGGATGCCCACCACGTCGTATCCGCAGTGGCTGAAGAACATCGGCGACTATCTGCCCACCCACGCCTACACCGCCCTCGGCCAGGCGATCGAGCTGGGCGGCGCCCCGCACGCCAGGGACGTGGCGCTGCTCATCGGCTACCTCGTGGTCTTCGCGGGCGGCGCGGCCTGGCTGTACCGCAAGGACACCCGTAAGGCATGACCGAGGGGGTGGCCCGAGGCGTGATCCGAGGAGAGAAGAACCATGGCTGACCGGGCCGAGTGGACCGACGGCGATCCGGAGCGCCGCCCCGGCGGGCGCCGCCGGCTGACCTGGTGGGCCGACGCGATGGCGTACGACGCGGAGAACGACCGGGTGGCCTCCATCGGGCAGCCTCCCGAGAACCGCAAACAGGTACTGGTCAAGCTGATGTGGATCGGGATCTGGATGGGCTACATGGGCGCGCCGGTGAGCGATCTCGCCGACGGCGGCCACACCGCCCTGGGCACCGTGTGCGGCGGGTTCGGCCTGTTGGTCTTCGTCACCGTCTATCTGGTGCTGGTCTTCCGGCACACCGGGCGGGCGCTGAGCCGGGCCGCGGTCCTGGGGGCGCTGGGCGTGATCAGCGTGCTGGCCGCCGTGCTCACCCTCACCATGGGCGACGCCTGGCTGGTGCTCTCGGTCTATGTGTCCGTCGCCTTCGGGGCGGTGCTGCCGCTGCGGCTGTCGAGCTGGGCGATCCCGCTGAACACGGTGTTCATGGTGGGCATCGGGCTGCTGGTGCGCGGTTCGCACGGCCTGGTGTCCGCCCTGGTCATCCCCTCGCTGCTGGGCGGCTTCGCGATGAGCGCGGTGGGGCAGATGGTCCGCACCACCCGGGCGCTGCGCGCCGCCCGCGCCACCGTGGCCCAGCTCGCCGCCAACGAGGAGCGGCTGCGGCTCGCCCGCGATCTGCACGATCTGCTGGGCCACTCGCTCTCCCTGATCACGCTCAAGAGCGAGCTGGCGGGCCGGATGCTGCCCGACAAGCCCGAGCAGGCGGCGCGTCAGGTGGCCGATATCGAGCGGGTCAGCCGGCAGGCGCTGGTGGACGTCCGGGAGGCGGTCAGCGGCTTTCGGCGCCCCACCCTGGAGGCCGAGGTCGCCGGGGCCCGTACCGCCCTCGCCGCCGCGGGCATCGCCGCCGATCTGAGCCGGGCCGGGATCCACCACCCCGACCTTCCGCCCGACCAGGAGGGCGCGCTGGCCTGGGCGCTGCGCGAGGCGGTCACCAATGTGGTGCGGCACAGCGGTGCCCGGCGCTGCGCGGTGATGCTCGACGAGACGGGCGACGAGCTGTGCCTGACCGTCACCGACGACGGCCGCGGCGCGACCGGCCCGCACGGCAACGGGCTCACCGGGCTGGCCGAGCGGCTCCAGCTGGCCGACGGGCGCCTGGAGACCGGCCCCGGCGAGCGCGGCGGCTTCACCCTCCGCGCCCTGGTCCCGCTCTCCTGGGGCGCCCAGGTGGAGCTGGACTCGCGGGAGGCGGCGCCGTAGGGAAGGCGGTGCCGTGGGGAGGCGGGTCGTAGCGCAGGCGGGTGGACCGGCGGGTTCAGCGGTGCCGTGGGGAGGCGGGCCGTAGGGCAGGCGGGTGGACCGGCGGGTCCTGGCCGACGCGGGAGCGGCTACGCTGCGGGGCGTGATCCGGGTACTGCTGGCCGAGGACCAGTCCATGGTGCGGGAGGCGCTGGCCGCGCTCCTCGGGCTCGACGGCGAGATCGAGGTCGTCGCGCAGGTGGCCCGTGGCGACGAGGTCGTGGACGCCGCCCGGACCCATCGCCCCGATGTGGCGCTGCTGGACATCGAGATGCCCGGGATGAGCGGGATCGATGCCGCCGCCGCGCTGCACCGGGCCGAGCCCGGGATCCGGATCGTGATCCTCACCACCTTCGGCCGCCCCGGCTATCTGCGCCGCGCCATGGAGTCCGGCGCCGACGCCTTCCTGGTCAAGGACGCCCCGGCGGCGCGGCTCGCGGACGCGATACGGCGGGTGCTGGGCGGGGAACGGGTGATCGACCCCACGCTGGCCGCCGCCGCGCTCGTGGACGGGGCCAGCCCGCTGACCGCGCGGGAGCGCGAGGTGCTGCGCGCCTCGGCGGACGGCTCGACCAACGCGGAGCTGGCCCGCGCGCTGAACCTGTCGCCGGGTACGGTCCGCAACTACCTCTCCACGGCCATCCAGAAGACCGCCGCCCGCAACCGCGCCGACGCGGTCCGCATCGCCCGCGACAAGGGCTGGTTGTAGCGACCGCCGAAGGGGCCCGCGGGTCTGGGCGGGCCCGGCGGAGCGCTCAGTTCAGCATCGCGCGGGCGGCGCGGGCCTGGCGGCGTATCGTCTCGGCGGCGTCGGGCTCCACCGCCGCCACGACCTCCGCGTACTCCTCCAACTCCCTGGCGCCGGTCAGGAACTCGCCCCGCTCCACCAGGAGTTTCGCCCGCTCGTAGCGCAGCTCGGCCGGATGGCTGGGCAGCAGCAGGGACAGCTCGAGCGCCCAGAGCCGGACATCGGTGCGCTCGGGGCGGGCGGCCGCCCAGGCGCGGATGTTGTTGAGGATCCGCAGCACGATGTCCAGCGGCCCGGCCGGGGTCAGCATCGACGGCGAGAGCGGGGCGCCCGTGGCCCCCGACACCAGCGTCGCCGCGTCCTCGGCGGACAGCGGCCGCCCGCCGTGACACGGATCGGCCAGCACATGGCCGCCGTACGGATCGCCGAAGCCGACCACGAAGTGGCCCGGCAGCCCCACCCCGTACACCGGCGCGCCCGCCCGCCGCGCCACCTCCATCCACACCACGGACAGCAGGATCGGCAGTCCGCGGCGGCGCCGCAGCACCTGGTGGAGGAGCGAGGACCCCAGCCGCCGGTAGTCGGCCGGGCCGCCCCGGAAGCCATGGCGCTCACCGAGGAGGCGGGCCAGCGCGGCGGCCCAGTCCTCGGGGCCGCCGGGGGAGAAGGGGAGCTGACCGGCCAGCCGGTCCAGCTCGATCTGCGCTTCGTCGATTCCGGTCTCGTCCAGGCCGGGGTCGGCCTCCATGCCCACCAGCAGGCACAGCAGCGCCAGATCGGGGCGCTCTTCGCGGGCCGCGTCGGCGAACCAGCGGCGGCGGGAGACGTCGTTCATCCGTGGCATAGCCGCCTCGTACCCATGCTCAGCGCGGATCCTCCCCGGACGCGCGCCAGTGGTGGTAGCCGTGGTGGACGGTGAAGCCCATCCCCTCGTAGAGGGCGTGCGCGCCACCATTGTCCGTCTCCACCTGGAGATACGCGGCCGAGGCGCCCTCGTCGAGCGCCTTGCGGGCCAGCGCCGTCATCACGGCCCTGGCCAGGCCCTGGCGCCGCCGCTCCGGTGCGACCTCCACGGCGGTGAACCCGGCCCAGCGGCCGTCCACCACACAGCGCCCGATCGCGGCCGGGGCGCCGCCCCCTTCCGCCGCTATGGTCGCGAACCACACCGACGGGCCGCCCGACAGCACCGACCGCGCCTCGGGCGAGGGCTCGCCGGACGACCGCTGGTAGCGGGTCAGCCAGGCGTCGTCGAGTTGGCGGGAGAGCGTCACCGCCGAGGTGTCGGCGTCCAGGTCCCCGATGGGGGCGAGCGCCGCGATCTCCATCCGCGAGGAGACCTCCCGTATCCAGCCGCGGCTCTCCAGCTCCGCGGCGAGCAGCTCCTGGGTGCCCTCGGCGCCCGTACTGACCTGGATGTACGCGGGCAGCTCCCGAACCGCGTACCATTCGATCACCCGGCGCAGCGCCGCGTCGAGCCCCATCCCGGGGTCGCCGAGGGGCAGCACCGAGTTGGCGCGCCGGGTGAAGCCGCCGGAGGCGCGCAGCGTCCACTCGCCCAGTGGTTCGCTGGTCACCGGCGGCCAGGCCCGGGCGGCGACCCGGTCCAGCTCGGGCGCGCTCGCGGCGGGGCCGCGGCGGCGGGCCGGAGCGGCGGGCACCACCTTTCCCGCCACCAACGACGACTCGGCGATCCGCACCGGCTCACCGGTACGCCGGGTGATCGAGAGCGTGCCCTCGGTCCACGATGTGAGAACCCCGACCACGTCGGTGAAGGTCGCGCCTGGCTCACGATCTTCGGTCACAAGCCTGACCGAGACGCGTTTTCCCACGTCATCCGGGGTGATCCGGACTTCGAGACGTCCGCCAGTGGTGAAATCCACAGCTCTGTCAGCCCCTCATGTGCGCTCGGTGCCCAAGAACGGAGATACTAGGTGCGGGCATCGACGACGCCGCGCTCCCGCGCGATAGCAGCCCTAACGAGGAGGAACGACAGCGTGACCTACGTCATCGCGCAGCCTTGTGTCGACCTGAAGGACAAGGCGTGCATCGAGGAGTGCCCCGTCGACTGTATCTACGAGGGCCAGCGGTCCTTGTACATCCACCCGGACGAATGCGTCGACTGCGGGGCCTGTGAGCCGGTCTGCCCGGTCGAGGCGATCTTCTACGAGGACGACACTCCCGAGGAGTGGAAGGACTACTACAAGGCGAACGTCGAGTTCTTCGACGAGCTCGGTTCGCCCGGTGGCGCGAGCAAGCTCGGCCTGATCGAGCGGGACCACCCCTTCATCGCCGCGCTTCCGCCGCAGGAGCACGACGAGTAAACCCCTGCCCCGGCGCCATCGCCCGGAAGCAGTCGGCGGTCCCGTATGGCCTTGTGGCCTGCGGGACCGGGCTGTTTCCCGGGCCTCGCCGGCGCTCCCGCGGGTTTCCCGGCGCCCTCGTGGGTCTCCCGGCGCTCCCGCGGGTTTCCCCGGGCCCCTCGGCCCGGGCAGTTCCGAAGAAAGCGAGCCACCCCGTGCCACCCGTCTCCGCCCGCCTCCCGGTCTTCCCCTGGGACCGGCTCGAACCGTACAAGGCGACCGCCGCGGCCCACCCCGACGGCATTGTCGACCTTTCGGTGGGCACCCCCGTCGACCCGGTCCCCGAGCTGATCCGCGCGGCGCTCGCCGACGCCTCGGACAGCCCCGGCTATCCGACCGTCTGGGGCACGGCCGCACTGCGTGACGCCCTCACCGGCTGGGTGGAACGGAGGCTGGGCGCGGCCGGGGTGACCCACACCCAGGTACTGCCGGTGGTCGGCTCCAAGGAGCTGGTGGCCTCGCTGCCGACGCAGCTGGGCCTCGGCCCCGGCGACCGGGTCGCCTTCCCGCGGCTCGCCTACCCGACGTACGAGGTGGGCGCGCGGCTGGCGGGCGCCGAGCCGGTGCCGTACGACGAGCCCGGGGAGCTCGACCCGGCCGGGCTGAAGCTGCTCTGGCTCAACTCCCCGTCCAACCCCACCGGCCGGGTGCTGTCCGGGGACGAGTTGCGCACCGCGGTCGCCTGGGCCCGTGCCCACGGGGTGCTGGTGGTCAGCGACGAGTGCTATCTGGAGCTGGGCTGGGAGGCCGATCCGGTCTCGGTGCTCCACCCGGAGATCTCCGGCGGCTCCTTCGAGGGGCTGGTGGCGGTCCACTCGCTCTCCAAGCGGTCCAATCTGGCGGGCTACCGGGCGGCCTTCCTCGCCGGTGACGAGGCGGTGCTGGGCGAGCTGCTGAAGATCCGCAAGCACGGCGGGATGATGGTCCCCGCACCGGTGCAGGCGGCCACGGCCGCGGCGCTCGGCGACGACAAGCACGTGGCGGAACAGCGCGAGCGCTACGAGCGGCGCCGGGCCGCGCTGCGGTCGGCGCTGGCGGGGCACGGCTTCCGCATCGAGCACAGCGAGGCGTCGCTGTACCTGTGGGCGACGCGCGACGAGCCCTGCTGGGACACCGTGGGCGCCCTCGCCGAGCTGGGCATCCTGGTGGCCCCGGGCGAGTTCTACGGCGCGGCGGGGGAGCGGCATGTCCGGGTCGCGTTCACGGCGACCGACGAGCGGGTGGAGGCGGCGGTCCGCCGGCTGGCGGGCTGAGCGGCTGAAGCCGACTGGGGGCGTCCGACGGGTCTTGACGCCTGCGGTGGGCTGCTCCCCTCCCAGCCCCAGCTTCCAGCCCCTCCGGCGATTGAGGAGCGGGGTCTGGGGCGGAGCCCCAGTTGTGGGAAGGGACGGGGAGGGGAAAGACCCGCCGGACACCCCGCCACGGGCCGATGGACCCGAAGGGGCCCGGCGAGTGCGAGGACTCCCCGGGCCCCTTCGTACGTCCGGTGGACGATCAGCCGAGCAGCGGCAGGCCCTTGATCGGCAGGCCCCTGACCGGGAGGTCCGCGCCCTGCGGGGCGCTGGGCGCGGGGGCCTGCGGGGCGGCGGCCGGAGCGGCCGGAGCGGCGGGGGCGGGCTGTGCGGGCCGCACCGCCTTGCCCTTGCCCTTGGCGTGGGCGCCGCCCTTGCCCTTCCCGTGCCCGAGGGCCCGGCTCTCGCTCTTACCGGCGGCCTTGGCGTGGGCGGCCCGGGCCGGGGTGCTCTTGGCGGCCTTGTGGGACTTGGTGGCCTTCACGCCCTTGTGGGACTTGGCGGGCTTCGCGGGTTTGGCGGGCTGCGCGGGCTTGGCCGGGGCAACGTTCGCCGGGGCGGCCCGGCCCGGCAGGATCCCCTTGACGGTCCCGCCGGCCTTGCCGCTGACATCACCCGCCGCGCTCCCGACCTGCTGCGAGGCGACGTCGGCGACCTCACCGACCGAGGCGGGGTCCAGCGAGGACAGCCCCAGGTTGGAGGTCTGCGGCTGGGCCGGCTCCGCCGCACTCGCGGCGCCGGCGGCGCCGACGACGGGAGCCGCGCTCGCCGCGACCAGTAGCGCGGCGCGGGCGATCCGACGGGTGAGAGGGAGGGACATGGTGCTCCTTCGACGAGGGGACAATTGGCGTCTGTGTCCGGCGATTCGGACGCTGTGAATACCGCGTGAACCTCGCGAAGGTTGCGGTGCCCCAAGGCAAAGAGTTGGTAATGCGTCGCATTATCCGTTTCTGCGCGTAATACGCCCGGACCATTCCGCCGTACGTGCCACGCAATCCACCGACAGCCGCTCTGAACTGCGGTGATTCCATGCGCTATCGCATGGTGTCGATCCGTACTTCCGCCCCGGAAATCCCCTTGGCCGGACGCCAACCCGCCCCGGAATTCCGTGCGTTCCATTCGTGGTCGCCGTAAGAGACACGTTCGATGCGCAACTCGTCCGAGTGGGCCACCGCCCAGTGCGCGACCTCCCAGCCGCGCTGTCCGGCACGCCCCGGGGCCGCCGCCTTGGGCACCGGAACCAGCACCGTGTGCGGCGAGGGGGCGGCCTGCTGACCGCCGCCGTGCCCGGCGAGCGCCGGCCGCGCCTCCGCCTCCGGGCCGAACTCCCGCTTGAGCGCGGTCCGTACGCGCACCGGATCGCCCGCCTCGCCGTCGTCCGGCGGCCCCGGGCAGCTGAGGGCCGCCCCGGAGCGCCCGGTGAGGGCGCCGGTCAGCACCACCGCCTCGGTCTCGTGCTTCGCGTACGCCTGCGGGAAGCCGCTGCGCTGCACCCGCTGCGCCGCCACGGTCAGCGGCAGTCGCGAATAGCCGGGCATCCGCACCAGGTCGTCGTAGAACTGCCCGGCGGCGTAGACCGGATCGCGGATCTGTCGCACACTTCCCCAGCCCTGGGAGGGGCGTTGCTGGAACAGCCCCTGCGAATCCCGGTCGCCGTGGCGGATGTTGCGCAGCCCCGATTCCTGGAGGGCGGTGGCCAGCGCGATGGTGACGGCCCGCTCGGGCAGTCCGCGGGAGGCGGCCACAGCCTCGATCCTGGCGGCGTTCACGGTCTGTTCGGGGGAGAGCCGCACCTGGACGCCGCCCGCCCGTACGACACAGCGCGGCGGTCCCACACCGCCCGTCACCAGCTGCGCCGCCAGATAACCGGCCAGGCCCAGCAGGACGGCACAGGCGACCGCGGCCCGCAGCAGACGGGCGCGGTGGGAGAAGACGGACAGGGGCACGGGCGACACGGTACTGGAGCCTCACGCGGCCTGTTTCCGGTTCCGGGGTGCGGGGTGGTGCGGGGTGGGGAACGCCACGTTCGCGGCGGCGGCCGGGGGCCGGGGCCGCCGGGCGCGCGGGCCGACCGGCTAGGGTCGCGGGTATGGCACACCCAGCACTCGACCTGTCCCTGGACGCGGCCCGGCTCACCGCCCGGCTCGTCGACTTCCCCTCGGTCAGCGGTGAGGAGAAGGCGCTCGCCGACGCCGTGGAGCAGGCCCTGCGGGCCCTGCCCCAGCTGACCGTGGACCGGGACGGGGACGCCGTCGTGGCCCGCACGAACCTGGGCCGGGACGAGCGGGTCGTGCTGGCGGGCCATCTGGACACCGTGCCGATCGCCGACAACGTGCCCTCGCGCCTCGACGACGACGGCATCCTGTGGGGCTGCGGCACCTCCGACATGAAGTCCGGCGTCGCCGTACAGCTGCGCATGGCCGCCACGGTGCCCGAGCCCAACCGCGACCTCACCTTCGTCTTCTACGACCACGAGGAGGTCGCCGCCGAGCTCAACGGGCTGGGGCGGCTGGCCAGGAACCACCCCGAGTGGCTGGCCGGAGACTTCGCCGTACTGCTGGAGCCCACCGACGGCAAGGTCGAGGGCGGCTGCCAGGGCACGCTGCGGGTACGGGTGAGTACCCAGGGCCGACGCGCCCACTCCGCGCGCAGCTGGCTCGGCGAGAACGCCATCCACAAGGCCGCGCCGATCCTGGACCGGCTGGCCGGTTACCTGCCCCGGCGGGCGGAGATCGACGGGCTCACCTACCGCGAGGGCCTCAACGCCGTGACGATCGAGGGCGGTCACGCGACCAATGTCATCCCCGACTTCTGCACGGTGACGGTGAACTTCCGCTTCGCCCCGGACCGCTCCGAGGAGGAGGCGCTCGCGCACGTCCGCGAGGTCTTCACCGGCTTCGAGGTCGAGCTCACCGACAGCGCGCCCGGCGCCCTGCCCGGTCTCGCCCATCCGTCGGCCGCCGCCCTCGTGGCGACGCTCGGGGTGGAGGTGGCGCCCAAGGACGCCTGGACCGATGTGGCCCGCTTCTCGGCGCTCGGCGTGCCCGCCGTGAACTACGGCCCCGGCGATCCGAAGCTGGCCCACACCCGCGAGGAGCACGTTCCGGTGGCCGCCGTCCTGGAGGCCGAGGAGCGACTGCGGGCCTGGCTGACCAGCTAGGCGGCACCCGTGGGCCCGTGATGCCCGCGGGGCTCCGCCCCGGACCCCGCTCCTCGATCGCCGGAGAGGCTGGAAGGTGGGACTCCACCCCGGACCCCGGGGTACCGGGGCGGAGCCCCTGCCGCGCGGCGGAGCCGCATATCGATGGCGCGGGCCGTGCACCTGTGTGATCAGCGGTTCGGTGGGTGAGCGTGGCCCGGATTTCGGCTGTATGCCGCCCGAGGGGCCTACCCTGAAGCACAGATCTTTGACCAGATCTTGGTCTTGGCGAAGGGAGCACTCAGTGGGCAACGCCGAAGAAGAGCGAGCGCTGCGGGAGCAGCGTCTGGGCCCGGTCGTGCGCCGCCGCCATCAGATGCGACCCGAGACGACCGACCAGCGGCTCCTGGACACCCAGGGGGCCACCCACTGGGTGCACGAGGACCCGTTCCGGGTGATGCGCATCCAGTCGGAGTTCGTCGAGGGCTTCGGCACCCTGGCGGAGCTGGGCCGGGCGATCAGCGTGTTCGGTTCGGCCCGTACGCCCGAGGGATCCCCGGAGTACGAGGCGGGGGTGCGGATCGGCCGGGCCCTCGCGGAGGCGGGCTTCGGGGTGATCACCGGCGGCGGCCCCGGCGCGATGGAGGCGGCCAACCGCGGTGCGACCGAGGCGGGCGGCGTCTCGGTCGGCCTGGGCATCGAGCTGCCGTACGAGCAGGGCCTGAACCCGTACGTCGACATCGGGGTCAACTTCCGCTACTTCTTCGTGCGGAAAACGATGTTCGTGAAGTACGCCCAGGGGTTCGTGGTGCTGCCCGGCGGGCTCGGCACGCTCGACGAGTGCTTCGAGGCGCTCACCCTCGTCCAGACCAAGAAGGTCACCCGCTTCCCGATCGTCCTCTTCGGCACCGCCTACTGGAAGGGCCTGGTCGACTGGCTCACCAACACCCTCATCGCCGAGGGCAAGGCGTCCCCGCACGACCTGGACCTGTTCCACCTCACCGATGACATCGACGAGGTGATCGACCTGGTGACCAAGGAGTCCGGTCCCTGACCGGGGGCGCTTCCCCACGGTCAGACCAGTCCCCGGACGGTCAGGCCAGTCCCCGGCGGGCGACCGCCGGGGGCCGGTGGCCCGCGATGGACGACACCATGTCCAGCACCTGACGGGTCTCCGCCACCTCGTGCACCCGGTAGATCCGGGCCCCCAGCCAGGCCGATACGGCGGTCGTCGCGAGCGTGCCGATCAGCCGCTCCTTGACCGGCCGGTCCAGGCTCTCACCGACGAAGTCCTTGTTGGACAGCGAGACCAGGACGGGCCAGCCGGTCTCCGTCAGCTCGCCCAGCCGGCGCGTCGCCTCCAGTGAGTGGCGGGTGTTCTTACCGAAGTCATGGCCCGGGTCGATCATGATCCCGTCGCGCCGCACCCCCAGCTCGACGGCGCGCTCCGCGAGCTCCAGGGTGACCCGCAGGATGTCCTCCACCACGTCGTCGTAGCCGATCCGGTGCGGGCGGGTGCGCGGCTGGGCCCCGCCCGCGTGGGTGCACACCAGCCCGGCGCCGTACCGGGCGGCGACCTCGGCCAGCTTGGGGTCGACCCCGCCCCAGGCGTCGTTGAGCACATCGGCGCCCGCGGCGCAGACCGCCTCGCCGACCTCATGGCGCCAGGTGTCCACGCTGATCACCACGTCCGGATGGCGCCTGCGCACCTCGGCCACGAAGCCCACCGTGCGGCGCGCCTCCTCCTCGGCGCTCACCTCGTCGCCCGGACCGGCCTTGACGCCGCCGACGTCGATGATCGCGGCGCCGTCCGCGACCGCCCGCTCCACCCGGGCCAGGGCGGGCTCGTCGCTGAAGGTCGCCCCCTGGTCGTAGAAGGAATCCGGCGTCCGGTTCACGATCGCCATGATCACCCGGTCGTTCTCGCCGAACTCACGTCGTCCCAGCCGCAGCATCGAACTTCCCTCACGTCTTCTTCCAGGTTGCGGGCAGCGACGATAACTGTCCGGGGGGCATGGCACGATCGGGGCAGACAGTTATCGAGGCCGACGGACACAGACTCAACCATGCATCTGACGGGGAGACGATCACCGTGTTCTTGTTCTTGCTGATCGCGCTTGTCGTTGTGGTCGGCGGGGTCACGCTCGCCGTCGTCGGCGGCGGTGACGGTCCGCTCACCGACGCGCCCCCGGACCGGCTGGACGATCCGCTGCCCGCCGACCGGCCGCTGGCGCGCGCCGATGTGGAGGGGCTGCGGATCCCCATGACGCTGCGCGGCTACCGGATGGCGGACGTCGACGATGTGCTGGGCCGCCTCGGCGCCGAGCTCGCCGAGCGGGACGCCCGGATCGCCGAGCTGGAGGCGGCGCTCGCCGGTCCGCGTCCGAAGCCCTTGTCGCCCCCCGGACCCGGCGCCGATCCGCTGTCGGCCCCGGAGAGCGACCATGGTTTCGGGCCGGGCGGTCTCGAGGGCCCCGGCCCCGAGCGGCGCGGCTTCGAGGACGGCGGCTTCGACGCCTTCGGGCGGCGCGGTGCGGACGGGAACGGCTTCGAGGGCCGCGGATACGAAGGGCATGGCGCATGAGCGAGCTGGGTGTGGTCGAGGGGCCGGACGGTCTGCCGCGCTGTCCCTGGGGCCTGGAGAGCGAGACCATGGCCGACTACCGCGTCTATCACGACACGGAGTGGGGCCGCCCGGTCCACGGCGATGACGCGCTCTATGAGCGGGTCTCCCTGGAGGCGTTCCAGTCCGGGCTGTCCTGGCTGACGATCCTGCGCCGCCGGGAGGGGTTCCGAGCCGCCTTCGCCGACTTCTCGATCAAGAAGGTCGCGGAGTTCACCGAGGCCGACGAGGCGCGGCTGCTCGCCGACCCCGGCATCATCCGCAACCGCGCCAAGATCGCCGCCACGATCGCCAACGCCCGCGCCGCGGCGGCCCTGGCCCCCGGTGAGCTGAGCGAGCTGATCTGGTCCCACGCCCCGGCCCCCGACAGCCGCCCGGTCCCGCGGACCTTCGCGGATGTCCCGGCGATCACCCCGGAGTCCACGGCCCTCAGCCGCGACCTCAAGAAGCACGGCTTCCGCTTCGTCGGCCCCACCACGGCCTATGCGCTGATGCAGGCGTGCGGCCTGGTCAACGACCACCTGGCCGACTGCCACATCCGCGACGCGATCTGAGCGCCCCGGCCGCCGGTGGTCCAGTCCGGGGCGGCCGGAGCGGGGCCCGTCAGCGGCCGGTGAACCTCGGCTTCTCCTTGTTCACGAACGCGTTCACCGCGATGGCGTGGTCCTCAGATCCCCCCGCGCGGCGCTGCAACTCGTCCTCCATGGCCAGGGACTCGGTGAGGGTGTGGCCCGCGGCGAAGGCCAGGGACTCCTTGATCGCGGCATAGGCCGCGGTGGGGCCCTCGGCCAGCCGCCGGGCGACCGCCGCCGCCTCGGAGGCCAGCTCCTCCGCCGGGACCACCCGGTGGGCGATGCCCAGGCCGAGCGCCTCCTGGGCGTCGATGGTGCGCGGGAAGAGCAGCAGATCCGCCGCCCGGCCGTAGCCGATCAGCCGCTGAAGGGTCCAGGAGACGCCCGAGTCGGCGGTCAGCGCGACCCCGGCGAAGGAGGTGTTGAAGGACGCGGAGTCGGCGACGATCCGGTAGTCGGCGGCGAAGGCGAAGCCCGCCCCGGCGCCCGCCGCGACGCCGTTGACCGCGGCGACCACCGGCTTCGGCATTCCGGCGATCGCGGTGACGATCGGGTTGTAGTGCAGGGCCACCGTGCTCATGGTCGAGCCCTCGCCGCTGCCGCCGCGGTCGGCGGCCAGCAGGCCGATGTGCTCCTTGAGGTCCTGGCCGACGCAGAAGGCGCGCGGCCCGGAGCCGGTGAGCAGCACGGCCCGTACCGCCGGGCT
Source organism: Streptomyces javensis (assembly GCF_039525925.1). Lineage (NCBI taxonomy): Bacteria > Bacillati > Actinomycetota > Actinomycetes > Kitasatosporales > Streptomycetaceae > Streptomyces > Streptomyces javensis. Next base: position 21,304 of record NZ_BAAAIF010000084.1, read on the forward strand.
CTCCGCGGCCTCCAGCAGGGCGTCGCGCAGCGCCTCCTTGGCGTCGATGTTCAGGGCGTTCATCGCGTCGGGACGATTCAGCGTGATCGTCGCGAGACCCTCGGTGAGGTCGTAGAGCACGGTGTCGGCCATGGCGGTCCTCCGGCGGTGGGGCGAGGCGGGTGGGCGGCTCGGGCTGCGGCCGCACCGGCGGGCCCGGGAGGGGCCCGCCGCGGCGGTCAGCGCACAGCATGCCGGAGATCATGACCGACCGACATGTGACCTGCGTCAAAGAACCGACCCTTCGTTCGGTGACGGCGGGCGTACGCTACCGCGATCCCCTCCCCGAATTGAGTGGTTTTGGGGGAGCGCCTCGTACAGGCGTTGCCGACCGATGTTGGTCATCGGGTCGTGCCATGCGGGATAATGAGGGGGAAGCAACGTGTTCGATGCCGGTGACACCTGGGTTGTCGGCTGCGATGAGCTGGTTTCAGGAAGGGGAACGAGCATGGCGGCCATGAAGCCGCGGACGGGCGACGGCCCGCTCGAGGTGACCAAGGAGGGGCGGGGCATCGTCATGCGCGTTCCGCTCGAAGGCGGCGGTCGGCTCGTCGTCGAGCTGACACCGGACGAGGCCGACGCCCTCGGCGACGCCCTGAAGAAGGTTGTCGGCTGACGGCTTGCGGCCCACCATCACCCGCGCGCTGCCCCGGCGGCCGGTACGTCAGGTGCCGACCGCCGGGGCAGCGCTTGTAGGGGGTTCCCCCGACGGCGGCGGACGGCCGTTCCCGGCCCTTCCGGCTGTTTCGGCCCTTCCGGCCCTTCCGGCTGTTCCAGCCTTTCCGGCCGCGCGGATTCGGCCCCGTCCGGCCGTGGGGGTCGGCCTCGCCCGGCCGTTGGGATTCAGCCCCGCTTGACCGCGCAGAGCAGACCGTCGCCGACCGGCAGCAGGGACGACTGGAGCACGGTGGACTCCCGTACGGTCCGCAGCAGCTCGCGCACCCGCAGCACCTCCGTGGGCTGGGCCGCCGAGTCCACGGTCCGCCCGTTGGTGAAGACCCCCTCGAAGCAGACCAGCCCGCCGGGCCGCAGCAGCCGCAACGATTCGGCGAGGTAGTCCAGGCACTCCAGCCGGTCGCCGTCGCAGAAGACCAGGTCGTATCCGCCGTCGGCCAGCCGGGGCAGGACGTCGAGGGCGCGGCCGGGGATGAAGCGCGCCCGGTTCCCGGTGAACCCGGCCGCGCGGAACGCCTGCCGGGCGAACTGCTGCATCTCCGGTTCGGTGTCCACGGTGGTCAGCACGCCGTCGGGGCGCATTCCGCGCAGCAGATGGATTCCGGAGACGCCCGTTCCGGTGCCGATCTCGGCGACGACCTTGGCGTCGGCGGTGGCAGCGAGCAGCCGCAGCGCGGCGCCGGTGCCCGCCGACACCGAGCGCAGCCCTGCTTCCCGGGCCCGGTCACGGGCCCAGTGAAGGGCTTCGTCCTCGGCGACGAACGCGTCGGCGAACGCCCAGCTCGTCTGCCGGTTGCCGGTAATGACCCTCTCCTGTCCCCGTAGTTGGCGCAACGGTGACTGTATCCGCTGCGCACGGGAACCCGCAGATGGGACCAGGCGTTGTAGAGGCCGGGGGGACCGTATGGATCACGACCAAATGCAGGTCAAAAATGCTTATCCGGAGCTAACGGGCGAGGTGGATATGGTAGGGGCTCTACTGGAGACCACCAGAGCCGACAGGGGAGGTGCGGCTGCGGCCGGTGACCGGCGAGTGCTGAAGCGCTTTCGCAGGTCAGTGGGCGAGCCGAAATCCGTGACCAACACCGCTGACCGTTCTCACCCCCGTAGCCCGAAGGGCACGGGAGGTGCGCCCCTCGCCGAGTCCGCCACCACCGCGACCTTCGCCACGGATGCGGACGCGGCGTGGACGCCTCCCACCTGGGAGGAGATCGTCAGCACTCACAGCGCACGGGTCTACCGCCTCGCCTACCGGCTCACCGGTAACCAGCACGATGCCGAGGACCTCACCCAGGAGGTGTTCGTCCGCGTCTTCCGCTCGCTGTCGACGTACACCCCGGGCACCTTCGAGGGCTGGCTGCACCGCATCACCACCAATCTCTTCCTGGACATGGTCCGCCGCCGGCAGCGCATCCGCTTCGACGCGCTCGGCGAGGATGCGGCGGAGCGGCTCCCCAGCCGCGAGCCCTCTCCCCAGCAGCACTTCAACGACACCCACTTCGACGCGGATGTGCAGCAGGCGCTGGACACCCTCGCCCCGGAGTTCCGCGCCGCCGTGGTGCTCTGTGACATCGAGGGGCTGTCGTACGAGGAGATCGCGGCCACCCTGGGCGTCAAGCTGGGCACCGTGCGCAGTCGTATCCACCGCGGCCGCTCGCATCTGCGCAAGGCGCTCCAGCACCGCGCCCCCGCGGCGCGTACCGGGCAGCAGCAAGAGGTCGCCGCGGTGGCGCCGGGTGTCACGGCCCCCCGGCTGAGCGGGGAGGTCGGAATCGCGTGACCCGATCAGGCGGTCCGTCCCCCGCCGAGCAGCATCTCGGCGACCGCCTTGCGGCTCTGGTCGACGGTGAGCTGGGGCATGACGCGCGGGAGCGCGTCCTCGCCCATCTCGCCACCTGCTGCAAGTGCAAGGCGGAGGCCGATGCTCAGCGTCGGCTGAAAAACGTGTTCGCCCAGACGGCGCCCCCGGCACCGTCGGAGGGCTTTCTGGCCCGTCTCCAGGGCCTGCCGGCCGCGGGCGGCGATGACGGCATGGGCGGCTCCCCGTTCGGGGGCTCGGGCGTCTTCGGCCCGCGCGAGCTGCGCGGCGGGTCACGGGATGTGCGCGAGCTGCACGATGTGCGGGAGCGCGAGCTGCGCGATGTGCGGGAGCCGGAGGAGAGACGGGAGCGGGCGTTCGCCTTCGTGCCCACGATGCCCCCGGGCACCGCGATCGCACCGGCGGCGTCGGCCCGTGCCTCGCGTCAGCGCGGCTTCCGGATCCATGAGGTCGAGCGCCCCGCCCCGCGCCGCAGGTTCGCCTTCGCGGCGGCCGGAGCGGTCTCCCTGGCGGCCTTCGCGCTCGGTGCGGCCCTGCCGCTGGACGCGGCGGTCGACCCCCCGGGCAATTCGGCCGACGGCGCCGACGCCGCGGTCTCCCCGGTGGGCACCGACACCGCCGTGAACGCGGGCGTCCGGGAGCGCACCCGCCAGGAAGTGGGCCTGCTGGCCACCACGGACAGCCGCACGGGCGCCCCGTCCCCGACGGCCACCCCGTACCCACTGTCCCCGCGCCAGCCCGTGGCGGCGCTGAATCCGCTGATACAGCCGATTCTGTCGGTCACCGAGCTGCTGCGGACGTCGAACTCCACGCCCCCGGCCCCCCGGCCGACCCAGCTGGAGGTCCCGTCCGGACCCGCGTCGGGCGGCTCGCCGTACCTCGGGGTCAGCGCGCCCCCGAAGTAGCGCGGAAGAGGTAGCGCGGAAGCGGTACGCCGGCGGTCATGGCACCCCGTTTCCGGCCACCCGTGTCTTTGCCGATCATGACAAGGTCTTTTCGTCCGCCCTGCGCGAGCGCCGACGGACCTGATTGAATCGCCTCCGGGCAGCGCGACCCGGAGGCGGCGATGTATGCCCCCTGACGGGTGCGGTCCCTGCCTGTCTGCGGGAACTTGGGGAGATCATGGACGAGCCGAGGGCCCCCGGGCCCAAGCCGAAGCCGAGGTGGTGGAGCCGCCCGGCCGCCGCGCGACCCGGCGACCGGCCGAACGACGCGGCGGAGGGCGCCGAGGAGCGTACCGAGGCGGCCGCCGAGCGAGTGGCGCCGGAGCCGGTGGACGCTCCCGTGGAGGGCCCGGCGCCCGAGGAGCGGGCGCCCCGGCCGTTGCATGAGCCCGACCCGTACAGCACCCCGCCCTACGGCGACCCCGGGCCCTGGGCCCCGGCCCCGCCCGTTCAGCACCCGGTGGCCACCCCCGCGCAGGGCACGCATGTCCCGCCCGGGATGGCCCAGTCACCGCCCCACACGCCCTCCCCGGCGCCCGGGATGACCCCGCCCCACGGCGGCACCACCGTGCCGCCCGCCGCGGGGCCCGTACCGGGCCAGGGCGCGTCCCCGCCCCTGCCGCGGCACCCCGGGATGACCCCGCCGCACGGCACACAGCTGCCTCCGGGCCCCGGAGAGCCCCACCAGAGCCACCAGGGCGGCGCTCCCATGGTCCAGCCCGCCGGAAGCGTCCAGTGGGGCGGCTACGACCCCTGGACCGTGGTTCCGCCGCCCGCCGAGCGCGAGCGTAAGACCGTCTCCCGCCGCGGCGCCTGGATCGCCGTGCTGCTGATCGCCCTGGTCGCGGGGTGCCTCGGCGGCGGCATCGGCGCCTACGCGGAGCGGGACCGCGCCTCCGGCGGCGTCGATGTGAAGCTGCCGCAGGCCCCGGTCGAGAAGGAGGCCAGGTCCCCGGGCAGCGTGGCCGGGATCGCCGCCCGCTCGCTGCCCGGCGTGGTGACCATCCATGTGCGCGGCGGCGCGGAGGAGGGCACCGGCACCGGCTTCGTCCTCGACAAGCAGGGCCACATCCTCACCAACAACCACGTCGTCCAGCCCGCCGGCACGGACGGCGACATATCGGTGACCTTCAACGGCGGCCAGGACGCCAAGGCCGAGGTGATCGGCCGGGACACCGGGTACGACCTCGCGGTGATCAAGGTGGACCGCGTCTCCGGGCTGACCCCGCTGCCGCTGGGCAACTCCGACTCCGTGCGCGTTGGCGACCCCGTCGTGGCCATCGGTGCCCCCTTCGACCTGGCGGGCACGGTCACCTCCGGGATCATCAGCGCCAAGGAGCGCCCCATCACCGCGGGCGGCGAGAAGGAGGACGGCAGCGACGTCAGCTATGTGGACGCGTTGCAGACGGACGCCCCGATCAACCCGGGCAACTCCGGCGGCCCCCTGGTCGACCGCAAGGCGCGGGTCATCGGGATCAACAGCGCGATCCGGGCCGCCGACGACGGCTCGGGTCTCGGCGGCGGCCAGGGCGGCAGCATCGGCCTGGGCTTCGCCATCCCGATCAACCAGGGCAAGCGGGTCGCCGAGGAGCTGATCAACACCGGGAAGGCCACCCATCCGGTCATCGGCGTCACCCTCGACATGGGCTATACGGGCGACGGCGCCCGGGTGAACACCAAGGGCGCCGACGGCGGCGCACCGGTCACCGCGGGCGGCCCCGGCGACAAGGCGGGGATCGAGCCCGGTGACGTGATCACGGAGGTGGACGGCGTCCGGGTGCACAGCGGCCAGGAGCTGATCGTGAAGATCCGCAGCCACCGCCCCGGGGACCGGCTCGGGCTCACCGTCAGGCGCGACGGCAAGGAGCGCGCCGCGGAGCTGACCCTGGGCTCGGCGAGCAGCGGCTGACGCCCGTTGTTGGCCCGGCCGTCTCCCGCGCCGGCCCCACCGCCAGGTACGGTATTGAGTGGCCCAGGCCGGGGCCCAGACGTCTTGAGGAGCTGCAAGGTGTTGGACATAGGACCTCTCGAGCTTGTCGCGCTCGTTGTCCTTGCGGTGCTCGTCTTCGGCCCGGACAAGCTCCCGAAGGTGATTCGGGACGTGACGCAGTTCATCCGGAAGGTCCGGGAGTTCTCCGACAGCGCCAAGGAGGACATCCGCTCCGAGCTGGGGCCGGAGTTCAAGGACTTCGAGTTCGAGGACCTGAATCCCAAGACGTTCGTGCGCAAGCACGTACTGGACTCCGATGAGCTGGGCCTGAAGGAGATCCGTAACGGCTTCGACCTCCGCAAGGAGATGGCGGAGGTCGCCGACGCGGTGCACGGCCGGGAGAGTGATCCGCCGCAGGGCTCTTCAGGGGCTTCCGGCAGCACCCCGCTGTCACTCTCCAAGGACGACTCCAGCACGCCTGACCTGCTGCGCAAGCGCGAGGAGCCGGGGCGTGAGGAGCGTCCGCCCTTCGACTCCGACGCCACTTGATCCCCCCGTATGCCCGGCCTGGTTGACCCGTATGGCTATCCTCCCTTTGTCCGGGGTGAGGGTCGCCCGAGGGGGGCGGGCCGCCCACGACGCAGGGCAAACGAGGAGGCCGCGCGCACATGGAGACCACGGGTCGGCTAGGGGAACGAGGGGTGGCAGCGGCCGCGCAGGGGATGCCCGCCGACGCCCGGCGGAGCGTTGACGGCTATCTGATGGCCGCCTTCCCCTGGTACGGGCTTGACGAGGCGTTCACCGGCCCCCGCTGGCTGATGCAGGTGGGTGCGGCGGCGGACGGCATCGTCGAGTACGGCTCGACCGGCCATGGCGAGGAGCCGTCCCTGCGGGTCGAGACCGATATGGACCAGCAGCGCTTCACGGTGGTCGTCACCGTCGCCAGCCGCCCGGGGCGGGACAGCGCCGACGGAACCGGCAAGCTGGAGGCCACCACGGTCTCCTCGGCCGCCTGGCTGGCCGGCTCCGGTCTGTTGTCGTGCACCTGGCCGACCCGCATGGAGCGGGCGCTGCGCCAGGACTGGCTGGACCAGCAGACCGCGATCGCCTGGGAGCTGGCGGACGATCTGGAGGGCGAGAGCTGGTCGCAGCTGTCGCTCCCGGTGGACGGGGTGCCGACCGACTTCCACTACCGCGAGTCGGAGTACGGCTGGGTGCTGGCCGGTACGGCGAACGAGGACGTGCACATCGGGGCGTACGGGCGCGGGATGAGCGCCTACGGCCTGGGCTTCGCCGTCGTGAAGGACATCGCCCGCTACGACGGGCAGGACGGGTAGGGCCGCACCCGGACGGCTGAGGGCGGGCCGTACCCGGACGACCGAGGGGCGGTTTCCCGGGAAACCGCCCCTCGGTCGCGCTCAGGACTCGTTCAGAACTTGTTGCGCGGGGTGACGCCCAGCGACATGCCCGCGAGGCCGCGCTGACGCCCGCCGATCTTGCCCGCGATCGCCTTGAGCGCGCTGCCCGCCGGGGAGTCGGGGTCGGTCAGCACGACCGGCTTGCCCTCGTCGCCGCCCTCGCGCAGCCGTACGTCGATCGGGATGGCACCCAGCACCGGCACCGTCGTACCGGTGGTCCGGCTGAGCCCGTCGGCGACCACCTGGCCACCGCCGGTGCCGAAGACGTCGACCATCTCGTCGCAGTGCGGGCAGGGCAGCCCGGACATGTTCTCCACCACGCCGACGATCTTCTGGTGGGTCTGGACGGCGATCGCGCCGGCCCGCTCGGCGACCTCGGCCGCGGCCTGCTGCGGAGTGGTCACCACCAGGATCTCGGCGTTGGGCACCAGCTGGGCGACGGAGATCGCGATGTCGCCGGTGCCCGGGGGGAGGTCGAGCAGCAGCACATCGAGGTCGCCCCAGTAGACATCGGCCAGGAACTGCTGGAGCGCGCGGTGCAGCATCGGCCCGCGCCAGACCACCGGGGCGTTCCCCGGGGTGAACATCCCGATCGAGATCACCTTCACACCGTTCGCCGACGGCGGCATGATCATGTTCTCGACCTGGGTGGGCCGTCCGTCGGCGCCCAGCATGCGCGGCACCGAGTGGCCGTAGATGTCGGCGTCCACCACGCCGACCTTGAGCCCGTCCGCCGCCAGCGCGGCGGCCAGGTTGACCGTCACCGAGGACTTGCCGACCCCGCCCTTGCCGGAGGCCACCGCGTACACCCGGGTCAGCGAGCCGGGCTTGGCGAACGGCACCTCGCGCTCGGCCTGGCCGCCGCGCAGCGAGGCGGCCAGCTCACGCCGCTGCTCGTCGCTCATCACCTCGAGGTCGACCGTGACTCCGGTCACACCCTCGACCCCGGCGACCGCCGTCCGCACATTGCTGGTGATCGTGTCCCGCATCGGGCAGCCGGAGACCGTGAGGTAGACCACCACGGCGACCGAGCCATCCGCCGCGATCTCGACGGATTTGACCATGCCGAGTTCGGTGATCGGCTTGTGGATCTCCGGGTCGTTGACCGTCGCGAGCGCGGCGCGTACCGCGTCTTCGCTCGGTGCTGGGAGGGTGTCGGTAGCCATACGGAGATGGTACGGCGCCGCGGGTGGGGCGCGGACGGCCGTCAGCGGTCGCGTTCCTCACTCGGCCGGGGTTCGCCGTGGCCGCCCGGCCGCGGGGCGCTCCGGCCGCCGTCCGGCCCCTGGCGCAGGTCCGCCAGCTGGTCGCGGAGCCAGTCGCGGGTGGCCACCTCGCCCAGCCCCGTCCGCAGCGCCGCGATCTCGCGGGTGAGGAACTCGGTGTCGGCGATGGACCGTTCGTTCTGCTTGCGGTCCCGCTCGAGATTGACCCGGTCCCGGTCGGCCTGCCGGTACTGGGCCAGCAGGATCAGCGGGGCGGAGTACGACGCCTGGAGCGAGAGCATCAGCGTCAGGAAGATGAACGGGAACGGGTCGAACCGCAGCCGCGGCGGGGCCAGGATGTTCCAGGTCAGCCATAAGGCGACGAAGGCGGTCATCCATGCGATGAACCGCCCGGTGCCCAGGAACCGCGCGATCCGCTCCGAGGCCCTGCCGAACGCCTCGGGGTCCCAGCGCGGCAGCGGGCTGCGGCGCCGCGCCTTGGGCCGGTCCAGACGGCCGCCGTCACCGTCCATCGGCGGCCTCCGGCAGGGCCATCCCGGCGTACAGCTCGCGCTCCCGCCAGTCGGGCGGCAGCAGATGGTCCAGCACGTCGTCGACCGTCACGGCCCCGAGCAGGGAGCCGGTCTCGTCCACGACGGGCGCCGCGAGCAGGTTGTACGTGGCCAGATGGCCCGCGACGACGGGCAGCGGGGTGTCCGGCGGCAGCGTCGGCAGATCGGAGTCGACGGCCGCGCCGACGAGGGTGAACGGCGGGTCGCGCAGCAGCCGTTGGAAGTGGATGATGCCCAGATAGCGCCCGGTGGGCGTCTGGTCGGGCGGGCGGCAGACATAGACCTGGGCGGCGAGCGCGGGGGTCAGGTCCTGGTCGCGCACCCGGGCCAGCGCGTCCGCGACGGTGGCGTCCGGGCGCAGCACGATCGGCTCGGTCGTCATCAGACCGCCCGCCGACCCCTCCTCGTACGACATCAGCCGCCGCATGTCGGCGGCGTCCCGGGGGCGCATCAGGTCCAGCAGCCGCTCCTTGTCGGGCTCGGGGAGCTCGGAGAGCAGATCGGCCGCGTCATCGGGGTCCATGGCCTCCAGGACGTCGGCCGCGCGCTCCTCCTTGAGCTTGCCGAGGATCTCCACCTGGTCGTCGTCGGGCAGCTCCTCCAGGACGTCCGCGAGCCGCTCGTCGTCCAGGGCCGCCGCCACCTCGCCCCGGCGCTTGGCCGACAGATGGTGCAGCACATTGGCCAGGTCGGCGGGGCGCAGCTGCTCGAAGGTGGCCAGCAGGTTCTCCGCGCCCTGCCCCTGTTCCTCCAGCGAGAAGCCGGTGACCGCCGACCAGTCCACGGTCAGCGCCTCGCCGCGGCGGCGCAGCGCGCGGGTCCTGCCGCGGCGGACGAAGACCTTGTCGATCTCCCAGTCCCGGCGCGAGGGCAGCTGGCTCATCGCCACGTCCAGGACCGTCACCGGGTCACCGGTCTCGACCATCCGCACCGTGCGGTCGAGCAGTTCGCCGAGGACCAGGGTCTCGGTGGGGCGCTGTTCGAAGCGGCGCATGTTGAGCACGCCGGTGGTGATGACCTGGCCGGACTCCACACCGGTCACCCGGGTCATGGGCAGGAAGATCCTGCGGCGGCCGATCACCTCGACCACCAGGCCGAGCACCCGAGGCGGGCGGCCGGCCAGCCGCAGCATCGCCACGACATCGCGCACCCGCCCCACCTGGTCGCCGTTCGGGTCGAAGACGGCGACGCCCGCGAGATGCGAGACGAAGACCCGGGGGGCGCCTGTCGGCATGCCCTGCCTCCCCTCGTATCTGGGGCTTCCTCGTCAGATTTCGTGGTCATTCAAGGCAATGATCCGCTCTTCACCGGGTTCAGGCTAACGTGCCCGCACCTGCCCTGCCGCCGGGCGGGAGTGCCGCGGCACCCTGCGGACACGGCGGGACGGCACCGGTACGCTGCCCTACTGCACCGGCATCAGGAGGCAGAGCGGACGTGCGCACCCGGAACAGGGCTGTCGTTGCGGCGATGTGCGCGGGGTTGGCCGCCACGCTCGCCGCGTGTGGCGGCGGCGGGGAGAAGGACCCCGACGCGGGGACGAACGGTGTGGGAAAGCTCCCCGCCACGAAGATCGAGAGCAAGGCCCGGCTGGCGGCCGGCAGCGCGAAATCGGTGCGGCTCTCCGGCAACCTCGTCACCAGTGGAGCCACCTACAAGCTGGACATGCGGCTCAACGCCGACGGCGGCACGGGCCAGGTCTCCACCAAGGGCTCCAGCTTCGAGCTGCTGCGCGTCGGCAAGGAGCTCTACCTCAAGGCCGACGCGGGCTTCTGGTCGCACGACGGGAAGAGCGGCGGGGGCGAGAGCGGCGGGGGCGTGGGCAACGCGGCCGGCAAGCTGGACAACAAGTATGTGAAGGTCCCCTCCGGCGACCCCTCCTACCAGCGGCTCAGCGGTTTCACCGATATGAAGCTGCTGCTCGACGGGTTGCTCGGACTGCACGGCAAGATCGCCACGGGCGACCACGGACAGGTGGACGGCGTGCGGACCATCACCATCAGCGCCGGTAAGGCGGGTGAGGGCGGCTCGCTCGACGTCTCCCTGGAGGGAAGGCCGTATCCGCTGCGGCTGCGGCGGGCGGGCGGCGCGGGGGTGATCCGGCTCGCGGACTGGAACCAGGGCTTCAAGCTCACCGCCCCGGAGAAGGGCCATGTGCTCGACTACGGACAGCAGATCCCGGAGACGCCATAGGCGCGGGTGCGTCTGCGGGGCTCCGAGGACGCGTCCTTTCGGTTGTCGGCTGGCCAGGGCCGCGTCCTTACGGTTGTCGGCTGGCCAGGGCCGCGTCCTTACGGGCGCCGGCTCGCTAGGACGCGTCCTTACGGGCGTCACGGGCCCGCTTCTTGCGGCGGGCCAGCAGCTTGGGGAGCGCGGCCGGGATCGGGCGGCGGGTGATCGCCGGGGACGACAGCGGGGCCGCCGCCAGGGAGCCGGTGGGGTGCTCGGCGAGCGCCCCGGGCGTGGGCTCCAGCCGCAGCACCCGGCACTCGCGGGCCCAGCGCTCCGCGATGTGGTCGGCGTCCGCCGCGTTCAGCCGCTTGCCCTTGAGCTCGTCGACCGCCGCGGTCCACGCCTCGCCGCCAGGGGCCAGCTCGGCCACCCGCGCGGACCAGCTCACCAGGCGCCCGCCCTTGTCCTTGCTGCGCACGGTCACGGTGGCGCTGCCGCCGTCGGTCAGCCCGAGGTCCCTGAGGGGCTGTTCGTCGGGCCCGTCCCCGACCAGGCAGACCGCGCCCTCGTGCCAGATGTGCCACAGGGCGCGCGGGGCACCCTCGGTGCCCTGGACCCAGATGAGGGCGGACTTCTTGGCCGCCTCCTCGACAAGGGCACGGTCCATCGGCGTCTGCGTCATGCCGACAGCCTAGGCCCTGTCCGGCCCCGTCCCAGCCCGTGAACTGTCAGTTCCGTCGCGGGGCCACGCGCCTTACCCTGGCGCCGTGCCCACCGCCCGTGCCGCCCGCGCCTCAGCCTCCACCGCCACACCCACCGCGTCCGGTGACGGTGGCCGCTTCCACAGCGGTCCCGTGGACATCGCGCTCCTTACGGTCGCCATCGCCGGGGTCTCGCTCTCCGCGCCGCTGGCCGCCGCGACGGTGGCGCCCGCGCTCGCCATCGCCTTCTGGCGCAACGCCATGGCGGTGGGCGCGCTCACCCCGCTCGCCCTGTGGCGCCACCGGAGCGAGCTGCGCGGGATGGGCCGCCGGACGGCGCTGCTGTCGGTCGGGGCGGGGGCGCTGCTCGCGGTGCACTTCGGCGCCTGGCTGCCGAGCCTGCACATGACCTCCGTGGCCTCCTCGACCGCGCTGGTGACCACCACCCCCATCTGGACGGCGCTGCTGCTGCGGCTGCGCGGCCACCGCCCGCCCACGCTCGCCTGGCTGGGCATGGGGCTGGCGATCCTCGGTGTGGTGATCCTCACCGGGGTCGATCTGTCCGCCTCTCCGCGCGCCCTGCTGGGCGACGGGCTCGCGCTGCTGGGCGGGATCGCGGCGGCCGGGTACGTGCTGCTCGGCGCGGAGGTGCGCCGTTCGGTGAGCACCACCGCGTACGCCTATGTCTGCTACACCACCACCAGCGTGCTCCTGCTGCTGACCTGCCTGGTGGCGGGCGCGGAGCTCGGCGGCTACAGCGGCACCACCTGGCTGCGGCTGGCCGCGCTGACGGTCACCGCGCAGCTGCTGGGGCACACCCTCATCAACCGGGTGGTCAAGGGCCTGGGCCCGTCCGTCACCTCGACCGCGATCCTGCTGGAGACGCCGGGTGCGGCCCTGATCGCGGCCCTGTGGCTCGGCCAGATGCCGCCCGTGGCCGCCTACCCGGCGCTCGCGGTGATCCTCGGCGGGCTCGCGCTGGTCATCATGGCTGACGGTAGAGGCGCGTCAAACGAACCCGGCTGATGTCGGACGATCCCGTCTGATGTCGGACGAACCCGGCTGATGTCGGACGACCCCGCCCGAGTTCGGACGCCCCCCGAGTGAGAGCCAGGGCCCGACCGCCGTCCGGCCCTACAGCCAGCCGTTGCGCTTGAAACCGCGGTGGATCGCGAAGCAGATGCCCACCGTGACCACGAGCACGGTCGGGTAGCCGAACTTCCAGCGCAGCTCGGGCATGTAGTCGAAGTTCATGCCGTAGATCCCCGCGATCATCGTCGGCACGGCGAAGATCGCCGCCCAGGACGTGATCTTCCGCATGTCCTCGTTCTGGGCGACCGTGGCCTGCGCCAGATTGGCCTGGAGGATCGAGTTCAGCAGGTCGTCGAAGGCCAGCACCTGCTCGTTGACCCGCGCCAGATGGTCCGCGACATCCCGGAAGTACTTCTGGATGTCCGGGTCCACCAGCCGCATCGGACGCTCGCTCAGCAGCTGCATCGGCCGCAGCAGCGGCGAGACGGCCCGCTTGAACTCCAGGACCTCGCGCTTGAGCTGGTAGATCCGGCCCGCGTCGCCGCCCCGCCGGGAGGTCGCGGCCGAGAAGACGTCGATCTCGACCTCGTCGATGTCGTCCTGGACCGCGTCGGCGACCGCCAGATAGCCGTCGACCACCTGGTCGGCGATGGCGTGCAGCACCGCCGAGGGGCCCTTGGCGAGCAGCTCCGGGTCCTGCTGGAGCCGGTGGCGCAGGGCGCGCAGCGAGCCCTGGCCGCCGTGCCGGACGGTCACGATGAAGTTCCGGCCGGTGAAGCACATCACCTCGCCGGTCTCCACGACCTCGCTGGTCGAGGTGAGTTCGGCGTGCTCCACGTAGTGGATGGTCTTGAAGACGGTGAAAAGGGTGTCGTCGTACCGCTCCAGCTTGGGCCGCTGGTGCGCCTGCACCGCGTCCTCGACCGCCAGCGGGTGCAGCCCGAACTCCTGGGCGATCCCCGCGAACTCGCGCTCGGTCGGCTCGTGCAGCCCGATCCAGGCGAACCCGCCCTCCTCGCGGACCCGCTCCATGGCTTTCGCGGGGCTCACGTGTTCGCTGACCCGCTTGCCGTCGCGGTAGACCCCGCAGTCGACCACGGCGCTGGTGACCGACGGGTCACGCGTCGCGTCGTAGTCGCTGGCGGTACGGGAACGGCGCAGGGCGGGCCGAACGGCTGCGCGCAGGTCACGGATCATCGACATGACGGGCTCCTTCACAGGCCGGCCGTCAGCGGCGGGCGCGCGGCGCAGCGCGGCGCCCGGAAGGTGGACGTACGACATCCCGTGCCCGTACGTCCGCAAAGCGGGTGGCGCTCCGTGCGATGGCGCTGACGGAAGGTTCTTCGGAACTGAACAAAGCGGTACGAAGGCGCTCTACCGTCAGATGCCCTGCATGCGAGTGGGCTTCGCGTGTTTCACCGCGCGGCGGTGGGGTACGGAAGGCTCAGATCATGAAGCCGCATACCAAGGGGAAACGACGGGAGAACTGTCGGTACTGCACGGTCGACTAGGATCCACCGCAGCCCCACCTCCTCCGGCCGGTCCCCCGTGAGGGACGATCTGTAACTCCCTGGGCAGTGATTAAGGCTATCAGTCGGCAGAAGCGTTACGTCGCCGCTTTGCCTGTTCGATACGCGATCTATGCTCACCGCATGTCAGACGTTCTTCAGCTGGTCGAGGCCCGGTTGATCACCGCGCTGGGCGAGCCGGACGCCCGCGCCGCCGTCACTTTCGTCGGTACGGACCGCATCGAGGTGCTGCGGTTCCGCGATGAGAGCGATGTGATCCGCTACGCCACCCTCGGTATGTCGGACCATCCGATGACCAGCCCGACCGCCGCCGTCGCCGACCCGCTGCGCGGGCCGCGCGCCGAGCTCGTGCTGACCGTAAGGAGGGGCGGTTCCGGCCCCGACCTCTCCGTACTCGACGAGGTGCTCCGCCCGCTCGCCGTGCTGGCCGCCTCGCCCCAGGTCGAGGGGGTCGTGGTGACCCCCGGCGCGTCGCTGGACCTCGGCGGGCCGCTGTGGCCCGGGGCGCCCTTCAGCTCCGTCCTGGTCGCCGAACCGGGCGGCCTGGTCGAGGACTTGGCGCTGCTGGAGCCCATGGAGCCGGTGCGCTTCCTGCCGATGCTGCCGATGACCACGAACGAGGCGGCGTGGAAGCGGGTGCACGGCGCCGGCGCCCTCCAGGACCGCTGGCTGCGGCACGGCACGGATCTGCGGGACCCGGTGCGGCCGGGGGTGCCGTTGTCGGGCTGAGATCCGTACGGGTGGTCGGGCTGGGATCCGTACGGATGTCGGGCTGAGATCCGTGCGGAAGCCCGGCGGTGCCCCGGGTGCGGGTCCGTGCGGGGACCGTGGCGAGGTCGTACGGGAACTGGTGCGGGAAGTGGCCTCCGGACGGGTGATCGTCCTTGACGCGACGACGGCCGGGGAGGACCGTGGGGCCCTATGAGGGGCGAACCCAGTTGCCCGAAGTGCGGTGGCCGGGTGCGAGCGCCCGGTCTCTTCGCCGACTCCTGGCAGTGCGGCGTGCACGGCACGGTGCACCCCCTCCAGCCGGTCGTCCCGCCGAGCGTCGAAGCACTCGTGGTCGTCACCAACCGTGCCCGGGTGCCCGTATGGATGCCGTGGCCGCTGCCCGTGGGCTGGCTGTTCACCGGTGTGGCCTGCGCCGGGGACGACCGCAGCGGCGGCCGCGCCACCGCCGTGGCCTGCTCGGGACCCGGACCGCTGGGCGGCCCGGGTGAGCTGCTGCTGATCGCCGAGGAGCTGGGCGTCGGCCTCGGCGCGCGTTTCGCGGGCCTCCCGGGGCCCGATCCGGGGCCGGGAATGCGGGTGGACAAGCCGCCGCACGTCAAGGTGCTGGCCGCCGGGCGGCCCACCCCCCTGTGGCATGTCGAGGGCACCCCGGACGACCGTGCGGTCTTCGCGGGCGAGGCGTGCGGGCTGTGGCTGTGGGCGGTCGTCTGGCCCGAGCAGACCGGGCTGCTGATGTACGACGAGATGGTGCTCACCGATCTGCGGGACGCGGGGGCCGAGGTCGACCTGGTGCCCTGCGGGGCGCTCTCCCCGAGGCTGCTCTCGCCCTGAGTTCCGTCCGCTCCGGGTGGGTACGTCATGCACAGGTCAGGGCCCGCCGACCCGGGCGGCTGCCGGCGTGGTTATGCTGGGGCGTCCCCTCGGTCCATCCCGAACGCAGCTTGGAGCCCGTGCCGTGCGCATCGATCTGCACACCCACTCCACGGCGTCGGACGGTACGGACACCCCCGCCGAGCTGGTACGGAACGCCGCCGCCCAGGGTCTGGACGTCGTCGCGCTCACCGACCACGACACCGTCGGCGGCTATGAGGAGGCGACCAAGGCGCTGCCCTCGGGGCTGACGCTGATCACCGGTGCCGAGCTGTCCTGCCGTCTGAACGGGATCAGCCTGCACATGCTGGCGTACCTCTTCGACCCGGCCGAGCCTGAGCTGGCGCGCGAGCGCGAGCTGGTGCGCGACGACCGGGTGCCCCGGGCCCGGGCGATGGTCGCGAAGCTGCGCGAGCTGGATGTGCCGATCACCTGGGAGCGGGTGGCGGAGATCGCCGGGGACGGTGCCGTCGGACGGCCGCACATCGCCACCGCGCTGGTCGAGCTGGGCGTCGTGGAGAGCGTCTCGGACGCCTTCACCCAGGACTGGCTGGCCGACGGCGGCCGGGCGCATGTGGAGAAGCACGAGCTGGACCCCTTCGAGGCGATCCGGCTGATCAAGGGCGCCGGCGGGGTCGCGGTCTTCGCGCATCCGCTGGCCGTCAAGCGCGGCCAGTGCGTCCCGGAGAGCGCGATCGGCGAGCTGGCGGCGGCGGGCCTCGACGGTATCGAGGTCGACCATATGGACCACGCCGAGGACACCCGTGCCCGGCTGCGCGGTCTCGCCGCCGAGCTCGGCGTGCTCACCACCGGCTCCAGCGACTATCACGGCAGCCGTAAGACCTGTCGGCTCGGCGAGTACACGACCGACCCCGAGGTCTACGGGGAGATCGTGCGCCGGGCGACCGGGGCCTTCCCGGTGCCGGGCACGGGCGGCTGAGCCCTCGCCCTTCCCGCTGCTCCGTCTTCCCGCCGATTCCCTTACCGCCTCAGCACCGCACCGCTGCTCGTCCCCGCAAGGCCATTCACCGTGTTCGACGTCGCCGTTTTCGGCTCCCTCTTCCTCACCCTGTTCGTGATCATGGACCCGCCGGGCATCACGCCCATCTTCCTGGCGCTGACCTCGGGCCGCCCCGCCAAGATCCAGCGCCGGATGGCGGGCCAGGCGGCGGCCGTCGCCTTCGGCGTCATCGCCGTCTTCGGCATCGGGGGTCAGCAGATCCTCGACTATCTGCATGTCTCGGTCCCCGCGCTGATGATCGCGGGCGGGCTGCTGCTCCTGCTGATCGCGCTCGATCTGCTCACCGGCAAGAACGACGAGCCGACCCAGACCAAGGACGTCAATGTCGCGCTCGTCCCGCTCGGCATGCCGCTGCTGGCCGGGCCGGGCGCGATCGTCTCGGTGATCCTCGCCGTCCAGCACGCGCGCGGGATCGGCGACCAGGTGGCGGTGTGGACCGCGATCGCCGCCATGCATGTCGTGCTGTGGGTCACCATGCGCTACTCGCTGCTGATCATCCGCGTGATCAAGGAAGGCGGAGTGGTGCTGGTCACCCGGCTGTCCGGCATGATGCTCTCCGCCATCGCGGTCCAGCAGATCATCAACGGCGTCATCCAGGTGGCCCACACCGCCTGATACGCGCGAGCGCCCCCGTACCGTCTGTACGGGGGCGCTCGACGCTCTGTGCTACTGGGAGTGGCCTTACGGCACTACCGGGCGGCGGTGTCGGCTGGACGGATGTAGATGCGCTGGCCGATTGCGGCGGCCTGCTGCACGATCCGATTGACGGAGGCGGCGTCCACGACGGTGCTCTCGATGGCGCTGCCATCGATGTCGTCCAGGCGCATGATCTCGAAGCGCAAGGCTTCTCCCTTCGTCTGATCCTCCTGAAGGAGAACTGATGTGTACGGAGTCGCGCGGCGTCGCTGCCGCGCCCTCCTGTACGTGTTCAACCAGAGGGTCCCCCAAAAACATTCCCTACGCTAATAAAATTTTTTCGCAGCCTAAGTATCCGCTGGTAGCCGGGGCGGGGTCCGGTTGTGCCCCTCACGGAGCCGCCCGGAGAATGAACCGCGTATGAGTGAGACCATGCCTCCGGGCCAACAAGACCTCGCATCGATCGTCGCGGGCATCGAGCGCACGAACGAGCTGCTACAGCGCGTACTCGCCGAGGTCGCGACCACCCCCTCGACCCACGCGATCTTCGTGGACGCGGGGTATGTCTATGCCGCCGCCGGGCGGCTGGTCGCCGGTACGGAGGACCGCCGGGCGTTCGAGCTGGACGCCGAGGGGCTCATCGAGGCGTTCATCGACAAGGCGCGCACGATCTTCCCGGACAGCAGGCTGCTGCGCGTCTACTGGTTCGACGGCGCCCGGCGCCGGATCCACACCCCGGAGCAGCAGGGCATCGCCGAGCTGCCCGACGTCAAGGTCCGGCTCGGCAACCTCAACGCCAACAACCAGCAGAAGGGCGTCGACTCGCTCATCCGCTCCGACCTGGAGTCCCTCGCCCGCCACCGCGCCATCGGCGACGCCGTGCTGATCGGCGGCGACGAGGACCTGGTCTCCGCCGTCGAAGCGGCCCAGGGCTACGGCGCACGCGTCCACCTCTGGGGCATCGAGGCCCTCGACGGGCGCAACCAGGCCGAACCGCTGCTGTGGGAGGTCGACAGTCAGCGCACCTTCGACCTCGACTTCTGCAAGCCGTATGTCACCCGGCGGGCCACCGGCTACGAGCCGAACGGCGACGCGCCCCTCTGCGGGCCCGCCCCGACCCGGGACGAGGTGCGCTTCGTCGGGGCGCGGATCGCCGCCCAGTGGCTGTCCTCACGCGGCCGTGAGACCCTCTCCGAGCTGCTGCCCGGCCATCCGTATCTGCCCGGCTCCGTGGACCAGGAGCTGCTGATCGACGCGGAGGGGCTGCTGCGGCTCTCGCTGCGCGCCCACGCCGATCTGCGGCGCGCGCTGCGGGACGGCTTCTGGGAGCATCTGCAAGCGCAGTACTGAGCCCGCGGCCCATATGGCTCTAGGGCTCAGATGGGTGGGCCTTCGGGCTCAGCCGATGTCGCGCCAGAAGGAGATCAGGGCGTCGGCGGTGGGATGGGCCCGCTCGGCGTTGGGGGAGTGCCCGGCGCCCTCGATCACGGTCCGGCGGGCGGCCAGCCGTCCGGCCATCTCGTCCATCAGCGGCACCGGCCAGGCGTAGTCCGCCTCGCCGGACAGCACATGGACGCGCAGCCGCAGCGCCGCCAGCTCATCGACCCGGTCCGGCTCCTCGGACAACTGCCGCCCGGTGACGATCAGCTGCTCCGGTACGGTCCCGAGCCAGCGCTGGTGCAGGAACTCCGCCACCCCGGGCGGTGTCGACTCATCGGCCGCCTCGGGCGGATCCAGCTCGCGCATCGCCTGCCATACGGACTCCATGTCCATCACGGTCAGCGCGTCGATCAGCAGCTTGATCCGGGCGCGCTGCGGGGCGGAGATGGCCGCCGGGCCGGAACTCATGATCGTCAGCGAGGCGAAGGCTCCCGGGTCACGCAGTGCGGCGGTCCGCGCGATCAGCCCGCCGAGCGAATGCCCGAGCACATGGACGGGGTCCTCGGTCGCCGCGCTCAGGGCGGTGACCTGCGCGAGCAGGTCCTGCGCCAGCTCGTCCTGGGCGTACGCGGCCTCCTTACGGGGGCCAGGGCTCTCGTGCTGCCCCCGGCCGTCGACGGCGACGGCCCGGAAACCGGCCGCGGCGAGCGGCTCCAGCAGCGCGATGAAGTCCTCCTTGCTCCCGGTGAACCCCGGGACCAGCAGGACGGTCCCGCGCGCCGCCGAAGCGGGCCGCGCGTCATGGACGGCGAACTCGCCGCGCGCGGTCCGAAGGCGGTACGCACGGGCGCTCGCGGGCAGTGTGAGAAAGGGCGGCCTGCTCATGGGACGAGGCTATACAGCCCGCGGGAAACGGCACATGAACGCCCAGGGGCCCGTACCGCGGTGTCGCGGAACGGGCCCCTGAGCGTGTTGCCGTGGCGTGGCGCCATGGTGCCGTTGTGCCGGGTCAGCCCTCGACCGTGGCCTCGGCGGACTCGGCCGCCGGGGCGCGGGTGCGGCGCCGGGGCTTGGCGGACGCGGCCTCGGCCTCGTCCGCCGCCGGTGCCGCCGTGGCGGCCTTGGCACGCGTGCGGCGCCGCGGCTTCGCGGCCTCGGCGCCGTCAGCGGCCTCGGCGGTGCCTTCGGCGGACGCGACAGCGGCTTCCGCGGCCTTCGTCGCCTTGGCGCGGGTGCGCCGCGGCTTGGCGGGAACCTCGGCGGCCTCCGCCTCCGGCCGCGCGTCCACGGCGTCGGCCTTGGCGGCGGCGCGGGTGCGGCGCCGGGGCTTGGCCTCCTCCGTCGTCCCTTCGGCCGTCTCGACGGCGGTCTCGGCCGTCTCGGTGGCCTTACGGGTCCGACGGCGGGGCTTGGCCGGGGCGTCGGCGGTCTCGGCGGCGTTCACCGCGTCCGTCGCACCTTCGGCCGTCTCGACGGCGGCCTGGGCCGTCTCGGTGGCCTTACGGGTGCGACGGCGGGGCTTGGCCTCCTCCGCCGTGCCCTCGGCCGTCTCCACGGCGGCCTCCGCCGCTTCGGCTGCCTTACGGGTGCGGCGCGGCCTGGCGGGGGCCTCGGCGGCCTCAGTGGCGGCCATCGGTACCGTCGTGCCCCCGGCCGCTTCCGCGGCGGTCTGGGCGGCCTCGGTGGCCTTACGGGTGCGACGCCGGAGCTTGGTCGCCTCGGTGGTGCCTTCGGCCGCTTCCGCGGCGGTCTGGGCGGCAGCCACCGGCGCCGTCGCGCCCTCGGCCGCTGCCACGGCGGTCTCGGCGACCTCGGCGGCCTTGGCACGCGTGCGGCGCCGCGGCTTCGCGGCCTCGGCGGCCTCAGTGGTGCCCTCGGCCGTCTCGACGGCCTCCGCGGCCTTGGCGCGGGTCCGGCGGCGCGACGTGGTGGGGGCCTCCACGGTCTCGGGGGCCTCCGCCGTCGCCACAGCCGTCACCGCGGCTTCCGCCGCCTCGGCGGCGTGTGCGGCGTGCGCGGCGTCCGTGGACTCAGTCACGCCACTCTCGGCCGCCTCGGCGGCCCTCGCGCCCCGCGTGCGGCGGCGGCGCGGCTTGGCGGCGGCCTCGGCGGGCTCCGCCTCCGGCTGGGCCGCTTCCGGCTGAGCCGCCTCCGCCGTGTCGAC
>NZ_BAAAIF010000085.1:0-40257 GCF_039525925.1 Streptomyces javensis
TGCTGCAACGTCGCACCGATGTCCGCCGTCACCGTCGTCGTCATCGACTGCACCGAAATCGGCGCGTCGCCACCCACGGCCACCGCCCCGACCTGGATCTTCCGGCTGACCCTGCGCTCGGCGAGCTTGGCCGGTACGGACGGCATTCCTAGCGAAATCGCAGTCATCTGGTTCGTAACCCCAAGGTGTGTGCGTGGCCGGAGATCAGCGGACTCCGATCTCCGAGATTACGGCACCGGCCACGGCCTCAGCACACCGCGCTCCTGAAGTCCACCCAAAGGTGAACTTCAGGACATCTCGCGTCATCAGGAGATTTTCACGGGGTTCACGACGTCCGCCACCAGGACGAGCAGCGTGAAGCAGATGAAGACTCCGGCGATCACATAGGCCGCCGGCATCATCTTCGCCACATCGAACGGTCCGGGGTCGGGCCGCCGGACCAGCCGGGCGGTGTGGCGCCGGATGGCCTCCCACACCGCGCCCGCGATGTGGCCGCCGTCCAGCGGCAGCAGCGGCAGCATGTTGAACAGGAACAGCGAGAGGTTGAACCCGGCGACCAGGAAGAGCATGGTCGCGATCCGCTGGGAGGGCGGGATGTCGAGGTTGGCGACCTCGCCGCCGACCCGGGCCGCGCCCACGACGCCCATGGGGGAGTCCGCCTTGCGCTCGCCGTCCCCGAAGGCCGCGTTCCACAGGTCCGGGATCTTGGAGGGCAGGGCGATCATCGAGTCGATGCCGTCCTCGACCATGTTGCCCATACGGTCCACGGACTGCCCGAAGGACTGCTGGACCACTCCGGTGGCGGGGGTGAAGCCGAGGAAGCCGGCGGTGACGAACTCGCCGTCGACATAGCCGCCGTTCCCGTCGGACTTGGCGACCTGGTTCTTTATGAGGTTGGCGTTCAGGGTCTTGCGGACGCCGTCCCGCTCGACGGTGATCGTGGCGGGGCCGGTGGTCTCGCGGATGTCCTGCTGGAGGGTGCCCCAGTCCGGGGTGGGGTGCCCGTTGAAGGCGACGATCTTGTCCCGGGGCTGGAGACCGGCGGCCTTGGCCGGGGAGTCCTTGGCGCCCTTGGGGCACTTGTCGGTGGAGGCCGAGGCCGCGACCACGCACTGGGAGACCGTGCCCACATTGGTGGTCTGGGTGTTGACGCCGAAGCTCATCATCACCCCGAGGAAGATCGCCACCGCGAGGACCAGGTTCATGAAGGGCCCGGCGAACATGACGATCACGCGCTTCCACGGCTTGCGCGTGTAGAACAGGCGCTTCTCGTCGCCGGGCTGGAGCTCCTCGAAGGCGGCCGACCGGGCGTCCTCGATCATGCCACGCCACGGTGAGGTGGAGCGCGCGGTGATCTTTCCGTCGTCACCCGGCGGGAACATGCCGATCATGCGGATGTAGCCACCGAGCGGAACCGCCTTGACGCCGTACTCGGTCTCGCCCTTCTTGCGGGAGAAGATGGTCGGCCCGAAGCCGACCATGTACTGGGGCACCCGGATGCCGAAGAGCTTGGCCGTGGAGAGATGGCCGAGCTCATGCCAGGCGATGGAGATCAGCAGGCCGACGGCGAACACCACTATGCCGAGGACCGTCATCAGTGTCGTCATGCGCGAGCCTCCGGGGTCGCCTTCGCCGCTCTGGCGGCCAGTTCCGTTGCGCGGGCGCGGGCCCATGTCTCGGCCTCGAGGACGTCCGCGACGGTGAGCCGGGTTCCCTCGGCCGGGGTGCCGTGCTCGGCCACCACCTCGGCGACCGTATCGACGATTCCGTTGAACGGCAGCTTTCCGTCAAGGAAGGCGTCCACGCACTCCTCGTTCGCCGCGTTGAAGACGGCCGGGGCGGTGCCGCCGAGGGAGCCGACGTGGCGGGCGAGGCCGATCGAGGGGAACGCCTCGGTGTCCAGGGGGAAGAACTCCCAGGTGTGGGCCTTGGTCCAGTCGCAGCCGGGCGCGGCGTCGGGCACCCGCTCGGGCCAGCCGAGGCCGAGCGCGATGGGCATCCGCATATCGGGCGGGCTCGCCTGGGCGAGCGTCGAGCCATCGGTGAATTCAACCATCGAGTGGATATACGACTGAGGGTGGACCACCACCTCAATCCGCTCGAAGGGAATGTCGTAGAGCAGGTGGGCCTCGATGACCTCCAGGCCCTTGTTGACGAGGGTCGCGGAGTTGATCGTGATCACCGGGCCCATGTCCCAGGTGGGGTGGGCCAGCGCCTGCTCCGGGGTGACCGAGGCCAGCTCGCGCTTGGTCCGGCCGCGGAACGGGCCGCCGGAGGCGGTGACGACCAGCTTGCGTACCTCCTCGCGGGCGCCGCCGAGCAGCGCCTGGAAGAGCGCGGAGTGCTCGGAGTCGACGGGGACGATCTGTCCGGGCTTGGCCACGGCCTTGACCAGGGGGCCGCCGACGATGAGCGATTCCTTGTTGGCCAGCGCCAGCACCCGGCCCGCCTCCAGGGCGGCCAGGGTGGGCGCCAGGCCGATGGAGCCGGTGATGCCGTTCAGCACGGTGTGGCACTGGGAGCGGGCGAGCTCGGTGGCCGCGTCGGGCCCCGCCAGGATCTCGGGGAGCGGCTCACCGGCGCCGTAGCGCGCGCTCAGCGCCTGGCGCACCTCGGCCACCGCCTCGGGCCGGGCGACCGCGACCCTGTCCACCCGCAGCCGGTGGGCCTGCTCGGCGAGCAGCCCGGCCCGGCCCCCGGCGGCGGACAGGCCGGTCACGCGGAACCGGTGGGGGTTGCGCAGCACCACGTCGATGGCCTGGGTGCCGATCGAACCGGTGGAGCCCAGGATCACGATGTCGCGCACGCTCGCCGCGGCGGTGGCCGCCGGGACGCGCAGATGCGGGTCAGCCAGGGATTCCGTCATCCCCCCATTGTGGGGGCAAGGGGTGACGGCTCGGTGACAAGCCCCGGGATCCGGTGATCGCGGATCCCGGGGGCTCCTCGGCACGTGCTCCGGCGGCTTCCCGGCGGCCCCTCAGCCGATGGGGCGGTGGACGTTCCGCTTGGCGGTCGGGCCGGGGGTGGCGTCGGCGATCCAGGGGCCGTCGCCGCTGGGGTCGATCACGCCGTGCTCGAGCCACTCGTACGTCCCGGAGAGCACTCCGGAGACCACCTTGCGGTCGAGCTCGTCGGTGTTGGTCCACAGCCGCCCGAAGAGCTCGTCGGCGCGGATCCTGGCCTGCCGGCAGAACGCGTCGGCCAACTGGTAGGCCGCGACGCCGTGGTCGCCGCGGGAGCGCAGCATCTCGGCCCGTACGCAGGCCGCGCTCATCGCGAACAGCTCCGCGCCGATGTCGACGATCCGGCTGAGGAAGCCCTGTTTGGTCTCCATCCGGCCCTGCCAGCGCGACATGGCGTAGAACGTGGAGCGGGCGAGCTTGCGCGCGGAGCGCTCCACATAGCGCAGATGCGGGGAGAGGTCCGGGTGCCCGGCCGGGTTGAACTCGGGGTAGGCGCGGGGCAGTTGACCGGGCCCGGTGAGCAGGCCGGGCAGCCAGCGGGCGTAGAAGCCACCGGCCTTGGCGGCCGCCTTGCCCTTGTCCTGGAGGGACTTGTCGGGGTCGATGAGATCGCCGGCCACCGACAGATGGGCGTCCACGGCCTCGCGGGCGATGAGCAGGTGCATGATCTCGGTCGAGCCCTCGAAGATCCGGTTGATGCGCAGATCGCGCAGCATCTGCTCGGCGGGGACGGCCCGCTCCCCGCGGGCGGCCAGCGAGGCCGCGGTCTCATAGCCCCGGCCGCCGCGGATCTGGACCAGTTCATCGGCCATCAGCCAGGCCATCTCGCTGCCGTAGAGCTTGGCGAGCGCCGCCTCGATGCGGATGTCGTTGCGGTCCTCGTCGGCCATCTGGGAGGCGAGGTCGATGACGGCCTCCAGGGCGAAGGTGGTCGCCGCGATGAAGGAGATCTTGGCGCCGACGGCCTCGTGCTTGGCGATGGGCTTGCCCCACTGCTCACGGGCGGCGGACCATTCGCGGGCGATCTTCAGACACCACTTCCCGGCGCCCGCGCACATCGCGGGCAGCGACAGCCGTCCGGTGTTGAGCGTGGTCAGCGCGATCTTGAGGCCGGCGCCCTCGGGGCCGATCCGGTTGGCGGCCGGGACGCGGACCCGGTGGAAGCGGGTGACGCCGTTCTCCAGGCCGCGCAGCCCCATGAAGGCGTTGCGGTTCTCGACGGTGACGCCCTCGGTGGCGGTCTCGACGACGAAGGCGGTGATGCCGCCCTTGTGGCCCTCGGAGCGCGGCACCCGGGCCATGACCACCAGCAGGTCGGCGACCACGCCGTTGGTGGTCCACAGCTTGACGCCGTCCAGCAGGTAGCCGTCGCCGTCGGGCACCGCGGTGGTGGCGAGACGGGCCGGGTCGGAGCCCACGTCCGGCTCGGTGAGCAGGAAGGCCGAGATGTCGGTGCGGGCGCAGCGCGGCAGGAAGCGGTCCTTCTGCTCCTGGGTGCCGAAGAGCTTCAGCGGCTGCGGTACGCCGATGGACTGGTGGGCGGAGAGCAGGGCGCCGATCGCCGGGCTGACGGAGCCGGCCAGGGCGAGGGCCTTGTTGTAGTAGACCTGGGTGAGGCCGAGGCCCCCGTACTTGGTGTCGATCTTCATCCCGAGCGCGCCGAGCTCCTTGAGCCCCTTGATCGTCTCATCGGGGATCTGCGCCTCGCGCTCGATGCGGGCGGCGTCGACCCGCGTCTCGCAGAACTCCTGGAGCTTGGCGAGGAAGGTCTCGCCGCGGCGGACGTCGTCGGGGGCGGGGGCGGGGTGGGGATGGATCAGGTCGAGTCGGAAGCGGCCGAGGAAGAGCTCCTTGGCGAAGCTGGGCTTGTGCCATACCTGTTCGCGTGCGGCCTCGGCGACCTGGCGCGCTTCACGCTCGGACACCGGCCTGACGGAGGATGCGGTCATCGGTGCTCCCTTTGCCGCGACGATCTCGTGACATTACCGGCACGTACCGCTGCCAGTGTGCATCCGGTCCGACGGGACGGCAAAGCGGGAGGACGCCGGGATCTGTAGGTTCGGGAAGGATCGCCGCGGCGGCGGGCCCGGCAGGGGCACCGAGGGGCAGAGCCATGGCGTTGAAGCGCTTCGACATCCTCTGGACAGCGCTTGTCCTGCGGGTTTAATGTCAATCCGCATGGCCAGGCAAGGAAGCTCGGACCATGCGTCGAAGCGCTTCACTGACGATCCCCCGGATGGAGTCCCCCGCATGGTCACCCTCGCCGAGGTCGCCCGCCACGCCGGAGTCTCCGCCAGCACGGTGAGCTATGTCCTCAGCGGCAAGCGGTCGATCTCCGCTCCCACCCGCGAGCGCGTCGAGCACAGCATCAAGGAGCTCGGCTACCACCCGAACGCCGGGGCCCGCGCCCTGGCCAGCAGCCGCTCCACCATCCTCGCGCTCATGGTGCCACTGCGGACGGACATGTATGTGCCGGTGATGATGGAGATCGCGATCGCGGTCGCCACCACCGCCCGCTCCCACGGCTATGACGTTCTGCTGCTCACCGGCGAGGAGGGCCCGGCGGCCGTGCGCCGGGTGACCGGCAGCGGGCTCGCCGACGCCATGATCGTGATGGATGTGGAGCTGGAGGACGAGCGGCTGCCGCTGCTGCACGCGGCCCGCCAGCCCACCGTGCTGATCGGGCTCCCCGCCGACACCGTCGGCCTGACCTGCGTCGATCTGGACTTCACCGCCACCGGTGCGCTGTGCGCCGAGCATCTGGCGGACCTCGGCCACCGGGAGATCGCGGTCGTGGGCGAGGCCCCGGCCGTCTATGAGCGCCACACCGGCTTCGCCGAGCGGACCCTGGAGGGGCTGCGCCGCCGCGCCGGGGAACTGGGGGTGCGGCTGCTGCACCGCCCGTGCGAGGGCAGCTACGAGTCCATGGACGGCACCCTCTCCCGGATCTTCGACGAGCGGCCCGGCACCACCGGCTTCGTGGTGCAGAACGAGGCGGCCATCGAACCGCTGCTCAGCCTGTTGCGCCGACAGGGCCGCGCGGTGCCCGAGGACGTCTCGGTGGTCGCCGTATGCCCCGAGCAGGTGGCCACCCAGGCGTCGGTGCGGCTCACCTCGGTGGCCATCCCCGCGCAGGAGATGGGGCGGCGGGCCGTGGAGCTGGCGGTGGCGAAGCTGGAGGGCGGCGCCCCCGAGGAGCAGGTGACCCTGCTCGCCCCTGAACTGACCGTACGGGCCAGCTCGGGCCCGGCGCCCGGCGCGTCCTGACGCGATCGCGCCGGGCCGGTGGCGTACCGCCGCCGCACGGCCGGGCGGCGGCGGTACGCGGATGTCAGCTCGCGCTCACCCCGAAGCCGTTGGTGCCGAAGTCCAGACCGCCGGCCGAGGAGGTGATCTCATAGCCGAACTGGACGTCGCCGATGGTCACATCGCCGAACCAGCCCTTGGTGTTCTTGATCCAGTTCACGATGGACTTGATGTCCACGGAGCCGGAGCTGGAGTTGGAACCGCGGATGAAGGAGAAGACCTGGTTGGAGCCGTTGCTGCCCTTGTAGACGGTCCAGGTGTGACCGCCGAGGGTGACGGTGCCCTGGGAGGTGCCGAGGGGGCCGACCGGACCGGTCTTGTTGACCCAGAGCATGATCTCGTACGCGTAGTTGCTGTCCCAGATGTCGTACGAGGTGTTGTAGGCGCCCGAGGACGGGACCGTCACGCTGTAGTTGCTGGTGAGGGTGTTGATGGCGCTGATCTTCTTGCCGACGACCTTCTTGGCGTTGGGGTAGGACTTGATGCCGCCGGTGTTCGGGTGGTTGGCCCAGACTCCCCAGTCGCTGGAGGAGTTGGCCCAGATGGTCTGGGATCCGGCGCCGGAGCCCCAGATGTTGTTGTAGAGGGTGTAGCCCCCGTTGGACCAGGTGCCCCACTGGTCCGAGGAGGACCAGGTGGCGGCCTGGGCGGGGGCGGCGGCGAAGCCGATCAGCGCGAGTAACGCGATCAACGGGGTGAGGAAGAGCGTTCGAGCGGCTCGTTGCACGGGACCTTCCCTTTCCGATGGGGGATTCGGGCGGAGCTTCAGCCGAGGGATTCGGGCGGAGCCAGGACCATGACCGCGAAGCGGTCCAGCCGGACGCTGGTGTGGTGCGTGCGCCCGGTCAGCAGATCCGTCCGCGCCGACGGAGCGGACGGGAGGGGGACGACCGCCGGGGCGCTGCCGTGGTTGAGCAGGAAGAGATACGGGCCGCGCCGCACCGCCTCGACGCCCTCGGGGAGGCCGGGCAGCGCGGGTGCCAGCCCCGCCTCCTCGGCCGCGCGGCCGAGGAGCGCGCGCAGGGCGGCGGGTTCGGGGAGGGTGGAGACGTACCAGGCGGTACCGGTGCCGTAGGCGTTTCGGGTGACGGCGGGGCGGCCGTCGAGCTCACCGCCCTTGATCCGGGCGACCGGTTCCGCGGTGGACGGCTCCAGGTCCTCGGACCAGAGGGTGCCGTGGAACGCGCCCAGCCAGGTGCCCTCGGCGGTGAGCGCCTCGCCCTGGTCCAGCGGCCACCACTCGTGGACCGTACGGATGCCGAGGACCCCGCGGAGGCGGCGGTCCACCCCGCCGGGGCGCACCCGGTCGTCCTCGTCGGCGACGCCGGTGAAGAAGCCGCAGACGAGGGTGGAGCCGCCGCGTACGTACGCCGCGAGGTTGTCCAGCGCCTCGTCGGTGAGCAGATACAGCTGGGGGACGGCGACGAGGGCGTAGTCGGTGAGGTCGGCGTGCGGATGGGCGAAGTCGGTGGTGAGGTTCCGCTCCCACAGGGCCTGGTGCCAGGCGCGCAGCAGCCGCTCGCAGGAGACCAGGGAGGAGGGGCGGCCGTCCTGGACAGAGGCCCACCAGGAGTGCCAGTCGTGCAGGATCGCGGCCCGCGCGGGGACGTCCGTGCCCGCGACCGGGGCCAGTTCGCGCAGTTCGGCGCCGAGTTCGCACACCCGCGCGAAGGTGCGGCTGTGCTCACCGGCGTGCGGGACCATCCCGGAGTGGAACTTCTCGCTGCCCTGCCGGGACTGCCGCCACTGGAAGAACCAGACCGCGTCGGCGCCGCGCGCGACGGCCTGGAGGGACCACAGCCGCATCAGCCCCTGCGGCTTGGGGTGGTTGACGCCGCGCCAGTTGACCGGGCCGGCGGCCTGCTCCATGAGGACCCAGGGGCCGCCCGCCTGGGAGCGGGTCAGGTCCTGGACCATCGCTCCGTAGGCGGCCGCGTGCGGGTCCTTGGGGTCGGGGTAGAGGTCGACGGAGACCACGTCCTCCTCCGCCGCCCAGGCCCAGCCGTCCTGGCCGATGAACAGCGGCATGAAGTTGGTGGTCACGGGGATGTGCGGGGTGCGGGCGGCCAGCGCGTCGCGTTCGGCGGTGAAGCACTCCAGCAGGGCGTCGCTGGTGAAGCGGCGGAAGTCCAGCGCCTGACCGGGGTTGATCAGGTACTGGGCGCGGCGCGGCGGGATGACCTCCTCCCAGGAGTCGTAGCGCTGGCTCCAGAAGGCCGTCCCCCACGCCTGGTTGAGAGCGTCCAGGCCGCCGTACCGCGTGCGCAGCCAGCGGCGGAAGTGCCGGGCGGTCTCGTCGCACCAGCAGTGGGTGGAGTACTCGTTGCCGACGTGCCACATCCGCAGGGCCGGATGGCCGCCGTAGCGGTCCGCCAGGTCCTCGGTGATGCGCAGGGCGTGCTCGCGGTAGACGGGCGACGAGGCGCAGAACTGGTTCCGTGAGCCGTACCAGACGACCGCGCCGCTCTCGTCGCGCGGCAGGGTCTCGGGGTGGCGGGAGCCCATCCAGGGCGGCGGGGAGGCGGTCGGGGTGGCCAGACAGACCTCGATCCCGCCCTCGTGGAGCAGGTCCAGGACCCGGTCCAGCCAGTCGAAGTCCCGTGCGCCGGGGCGCGGTTCGAGCCGGGCCCAGGAGAAGACGCCGACGGTGACGGTGGTGACGCCCGCCCGGCGCATCAGCCGGATGTCGTCGTGCCAGACGCTCTCGGGCCACTGCTCGGGGTTGTAGTCGCCGCCGTAGAGGACGCGGCCGCGGGTGGCGTCGTTCAGGTCGGGCATACCGGCTCCCGTCTCGGGTCGGCTGGGTTACGGGGGCGATCGGCGTCAGCCCTTGACGGCGCCGGTGAGCATGCCCTTGGTGAAGTGCTTCTGGACGAAGGGGTAGAGCACCGCGACCGGGATCAGCGCGAGCACCATGACGGCCATCTGCACGGCCAGTCCGGGGATCTGCTGGGTGGAGATCATCTGGGACATGCCCTGGGGCGCCTGCTGCTTGATCACCAGTTGGCGCAGGATCATCTGGAGCGGCCACATGTCCTGGTCGTTGAGGTAGAGCATGGCGTTGAACCACTGGCTCCAGTAGCCGACCGCGTAGAAGAGCGAGACGACCGCGATCACGGCCTTCGACAGCGGCAGCACGATGCGGAACAGGATCCGCCAGTCCCCCGCGCCGTCGATCCGGGCGCTGTCGATCAGCTCGGGCGCGATGTTCTGGAAGAACGCCCGTAGCACCAGGACGTTGAAGACCGAGACGGCCCCGGGCAGGATCATCGACCAGTAGCTGCCCTCCAGGCCGACGCCGGTGACCAGCAGATACGTGGGGATGAGACCGGCGTTGAAGAACATGGTGACCAGCAGCACCATCAGGATCGGCCGGTGCAGGAAGGACCCCGGGCGGGACAGGCCGTAGGCGCACAGGACCGAGACGACGGTACTGATCACGGTGCCCACGGCGGTGAGCGCGAGGCTGACGAGCGTCGCCCGGGTCACCGTGCCGCCGCTCAGCAGCTCGGTGTAGGCCCGGAAGGTGACCGTCCTGGGGACGATCACCAGTCCCCCGGCGTCGGTGATGGTCCGCTGGTCGGACAGGCTGGTGACGACCACCACCCACAGCGGGCCGAGGATCGCCAGACACACCCCGACCAGGGTGGCCCCCTTGAGCCCCTGGCCGACCCTGCCGGGCTCCTCCTCCCACACCGGGCGCCGCTCGTCGCGGCGCCTTTCGTCGCGGCGGCGGCGCGGGGACGGGGCGGCGGGTCCGGCCTCGGCCGCGGTCCGCTCGGTCACGGTCATTTCCGGTAAACCCCCTGCTCGCCGAGCATATGGGCGACCTTGTTGGCGATCAGCACCAGCACCAGGCTGAAGGCGCCCTTGATCAGACCGCCGGCGGCGGCGATCCCGTAGTCGGTGTTGGCGATGCCGACCCACCACACATAGGTGTCGAAGACCTCCGAGGCGCCGGGCCCCACCGCGTCGCGCTGGAGCAGGATCTGCTCGAAGCCGACGGTCAGCGAGTCACCGACGCGCAGCACCAGCAACAGGGCGATCACCGGGCGCAGCGCGGGCAGCGTGACGTGCCACATCCGGCGCCGGCGGTTCGCGCCGTCCACCGCCGCGGCCTCGTAGAGGTCCTGGTTGACGGCGGAGAGCGCGGCCAGGAAGACGATCACGCCCCAGCCCGCGTCCTTCCACACCAGCTGGGCGGTGATCAGGAACTTGAAGACGCCCGGGTCGGTCATCAGGTCGAAGCCCTCGTGGCCATGGGCGCGCAGCTGCTGGGCGAGCAGCCCGGCGCCGCCGAGCATCTGCTGGAAGATCGTGATCACCAGCACCCAGGAGAAGAAGTGCGGCAGGTACAGGATCGACTGCACCAGGCCGCGGACCTTGTCGCTGAGCACGCTGTTGAGCAGCAGCGCCAGCGCGATGGGCACCGGGAAGAACAGCACCAGCTGGATGAAGGTGATGGAGAGGGTGTTGGCGAAGGCGTCCCAGAAGCGGCTGTCCTCGAAGAGGAGGGTGAAGTTGTCGAGGCCCACCCAGGGGCTGGTCCACAGCCCCTGGGTGAACGGGTCATAGTCCAGATAGGCGACCGTGGTCCAGAGCAGCGGGACGTAGGTGAAGAGCAGGAGGAGCCCGACGGCTGGGGCGACCATCAGCAGCAGGGTGCGGTCGCGGCGCAGCCGGTGCCACCACCCGGTGCGGGCGGTCGGGGTGCCGGGGCCCGGCGGAGTGCCGGAACCCGCCGCGGTGCCGTGCCTTGGCTCGCTGTCACGGTCCGCCAGGGCGCCCCGGGCCGGCTCGGCCATCAGGCGCCGCCGCCGTTCTCGTCGAGGAGCCCCGCGTACCAGTCGCGGAGCCGGTCGCCGCCACCGCTGCGCCAGTCGCTGATGGCCCGCTGGGCGTCCTTGATCGACTTACGGCCGCGGGTGACGTCCTTGGCGAGGTCCTCGAACGGCGTGTAGAGCGAGGCGTACCGATTGGGCTCCTGGATCTGCATTCCGTAGAAGAGCGGCTTCCTGGCGAACTCGCCCATCCGCCGCATCCAGCCGCAGTAGTCCTCGACCATCCGCGGGAAGTCCGGATAGGCGACGCTCGCCTGCGGGGAGGCGATGAAGCGATAGGTGTCCTGGACGTCCCGGACTCCTGTCGCGTTCTTGACCGGTACGCCCTTCTTCATGTCGTGGTGCACGCCTTCGACGCCGTAGTCGATGAGGCGCTGTTCCTTGGTGCCGAAGGGCGCGGCGATGAAGTTCGCGAGGGCGAGGATTTCCTCGATCTGGTCCTTGGCGAGGTTCTTGTTGAGGAAGGACCAGATCTGGGCGGGCGGGTCGAGATAGATGACCGGGTCGCCGCCGTCGGGGCCGAACCAGTCCATTCCCTGAATCCTGAAGTCGGGGTTGGGACCGGCCTGTTCGAAGGTGGCGCCGTACCACTTGGCCTCGCCGTCGTTGTATAAGAGGGTCTGCCCGGAGGTGAAGCGGGTCAGCGCGTCATTGGCCTTGCCCGCGACCGCGTCGGGGTGGACATAGCCCCTGGCGAAGAGCTTGCGGCACCATTCCAAGGCCTCGAGGTAGTTCTCGGTCTCGACCTTGTGGACCAGCTTGCCGTTCTTCTCGATCCAGTAGTACGGCTTCTCCCCCGGGCAGCCGAAGAACCGCTGCGCCGACCACCACATGTCGTCGCAGGCCCACACCTTGCTCTTGGGCCGGGTGATCTCCTTGGCCAGGGAGAGGAATTCCGCCGGGCTCTTGGGGACGTGGTAGCCCTCCTTGGTGAAGATGTCCTCGCGGTAGTACGGAATGACGCTGCCGAGCGGACGCGAGGGCATCGGCAGTCCGCGGAGCTTGCCGCCGAAGACGGACATCTGCCAGGCGGCGGTGGGAATGGCGGCGAGGTTCGGATATTTCTTGACCTTGTCGCCGGAGAGATACGGGCCCAGATCGGCGAATTTGGCGCTGACCGCGCCGTGGATCCGCCCGCCCATCTCCCAGAGCGGGATCACCACGATATCGGCGATGTCGCCGGAGGCGAGGACGGCGCCGAGCTTCTCGCCGTAGGTGTTGCCGTCCTGCGGCTGGAGCTTGACGGTGGCGCCGAGCGCGTCGTTGACCGCCTTGTAGTAGGCGTTGTTCTTGGGCGGCGGGGTGCCCCAGAGCGGTTCGAACATCGTGTAGCTGCCGCCGTGGCCGGGCTTGCCCTTCACGGAGGCGACCAGTTCGGCGGCGGGCGGGGCCTTGGTGTAGCCGGGGCTGGAGCCGTTGACGCTGGGGATGTCGGGGTCCGCCACCTTCGAGGCCACATAGGTCGGCAGCAGGTTCTTCAGCTCCTTGCCGGAGGTGGTGCCGCCCTTGCCGGAGCCCTCCTCGGTGGAGCAGCCGGTGAGCAGCGGAACCCCTCCCGCGACGGCCGCCGCGGCAACCGCCGTGGAGGCCAGGAAGGTTCTCCGGCTGGGAGGGGAAGTGGAGGCCGAAGCCTGGGAGTTCGGCATTGCGTCA
The DNA here is from genome assembly GCF_039525925.1 of Streptomyces javensis. Classification (NCBI taxonomy): domain Bacteria; kingdom Bacillati; phylum Actinomycetota; class Actinomycetes; order Kitasatosporales; family Streptomycetaceae; genus Streptomyces; species Streptomyces javensis. Next base: position 12,764 of record NZ_BAAAIF010000085.1, read on the forward strand.
ACCCTTCGTGGCGTGCCCGACGTACGACCGATGGTCGAGTTGGCCGAGATTGATCGAAGATTGGTCGAAGCGCTTCGATATTGCGCTGAGGTTAAGGCGGGGGGTGGGGTCGCGCAAGAGTGGTGGCGCAAGGCGCCGATGGGTTGGGCTCCGTGAAGCCTTGACAGGGCGGGCATGGTGCGCCCAGCATCGAAGCGCTTCGAATCCACGTCGATTCGACATCGATTCGACGTCAGGGGCTGGGGAAGTCGGCGCACGAGCCGAGGAAGCGGGGCCGTATCCGTGAGCGATGACGGTGATCTGATCACTCGTCCGCCCTTTCGCGATCCGCCCTTCCGCGATCCACGGCTGCCGGTGCGTACGCGCGTCGAGGATCTGCTGGCCCGGCTGACGCTGGATGAGCGGATCGCGATGCTCCACCAGTACGCGCCCGGAGTGGAGCGGCTCGGCCTCGCCCCCTTCCGCACCGGGCAGGAGGCGCTGCACGGCGTCGCCTGGATGGGTCCCGCCACCGTCTTCCCCCAGGCCGTAGGGCTCGGTGCGACCTGGAACCCGGAGCTGGTGCGGCGCGTCGGCGAGGCGGTGGGCCGCGAGGCGCGGGCGATGCGCGCACGCGATCCGCGGGTGGGCCTCAATGTGTGGTCGCCGACCGTGAACCTGCTGCGCGATCCGCGCTGGGGCCGCAACGAGGAGGGGTACGCCGAGGATCCGTACCTCACCTCGGCCCTGGCCACGGCCTACACCCGCGGGCTGCGCGGCGATCACCCGGAGCGCTGGCGCACCGCGCCCGTCCTGAAGCACTGGCTGGCGCACAACAACGAGACCGACCGGGACACCACCTCGTCCTCGGTGCGGCCGCGGGTGCTGCACGAATACGATCTGGCGGCCTTCCGCGGGGCGGTGCGGGCGGGCGCGGTGGCCGGGGTGATGCCCGCGTACAACCTGGTCAACGGGCGGCCCAACCATGTCTCCCCGTATCTGCGCGAGCACTTGCGCACCTGGACCGACCAGGAGCTGGTGGTCTGCTCCGACGCGGGCGCGCCCTCCAATCTGGTCGACTCCGAGCACTACTTCGACACCCATGAGGAGGCCGTCGCGGCGGCCCTGCGGGCGGGGGTGGACAGTTTCACCGACCATGACCAGGACGCGTCGAAGACGATCGCGCGGGTGTGGGGCGCGCTGGCGCGCGGGCTGATCGACGTGCCCACGGTGGACACGGCGGTGCGGCGACTGCTGGCGATGCGGTACGCGCTGGGCGAGTTCGACGGGCAGCCGGAGGAATGTGACGGTGCCTTGGACACGCCCGCCCATCGGGCGCTCGCCCTGGAGGCCGCCGAACAGGCCGTCGTCCTGCTCACCAACGACGGTCTGCTGCCACTCTCCGAGAGCGCCGTCCGCACCCTCGCGGTCGTCGGTCCGCTCGCCGACGAGTGCAAGCTGGACTGGTACAGCGGCACCCTGATCCGCCGCAGTTCGCCGCGCGAGGCGCTGGCCGAGCGGCTCGGCGCCGACCGGGTGGTCTTCGCGGACGGCCTGGACACCGTACGGCTGCGCACGGCGGCCGGTTGGGTGCGGGTGCCGGACGCGGCGGCGGAGGACGAGGGTCCGGCGGAGGCGTCGGGCTCGCTCAACCCGGCGCATACGGCGGGCCGCACCGATCTGCCGCCGCTGACCGTCGGCGACACCGCCACCGAGCTGTCCCTGGCCGACTGGGGCGGCGGTGTGCTCACCCTGCGCGCGCCCTCCGGCCGCTACCTGACCGTGGCCGAGGACGGCTTCGTCCGCGTGGCGGCCGAGCAGCCCGGGGGCTGGGTGGTCCAGGAGACGTTCACGCTCGAAGCGCACCCCGACGGTCACCTCCTCAGACACCTGGGGACGGGCGGTCACGTCTGTGTCGCCGCGGGCGCGCTGAAGGTTGCCGAACGTGACGGCGGCGAGCGGGGGGCCGGGACCGTCTTCCGGCTGGAGGTCGTCGAGCGCGGCGAGGACGCGGTGGCCCGCGCCGCCGCGCGGGCGGACGCCGTGGTGGTCGTGGCGGGCAACGACCCGCATATCGGCGGCCGGGAGACCGAGGACCGCACCACCCTCGCCCTGCCCGCCCAGCAGGAGCGGCTGTGGCACGCGGCCCACGCCGCCAATCCGCGCACCGCGCTGGTGCTGACCTCGAGCTATCCGTACGCGGTCGCGGAGGCGGCCGATGCGCTGCCCGCGCTGCTGTGGACGGCGCACGGCGGCCAGGCGGCGGGCACGGCGCTGGCCCGGGTGCTGTTCGGGGACGTCTCACCGGCGGGGCGGCTGCCGCAGACCTGGTACGCCTCCGACCACGATCTGCCCGATCCGCTCGACTACGACATCATCGCCTCGCGCGCCACCTATCTGTACTTCGACGGCGCCCCGCTCTTCCCCTTCGGGCACGGCCTGTCGTACACCGCCTTCACCTACGGCGAGCTGTCGGCGCGGCGGGAGACGGGGCTGACCGTGGAGTGCGAGGTCACCAACACCGGTCCGTGCGACGGCGCGGAGGTCGTGCAGATCTACGCGAGCGCGCCGGGGTCGCGGGTCCCGCTGCCGCACCACCGGCTCATCGCCCACCGCAGGGTGTGGCTGCGCCGGGGCGAGCGGGTGCGGCTGTTCTTCACCGTGCCGGTCGAGGACGCGCTGGGCTTCTGGGACGTGGCACACGGCCGCTGGACCGTCGACCCCGGGACGTACGAGATCCACGCGGGCGCGTCCAGCGCGGACCCGCGCGCCACCGCCACCGTGACCGTCGGCGGCCCGCCGCCCGCACCGCGCCCGGTGCTGCGGCGCGGCCTGGAGGCCGCGGACTACGACGCGGCGGACGGGATCGTGCTGGTGGACCGCGCCAAGGCCCGTGGGGACGCGGTGGCCTGCCGTGACGACGCGGTCGGCCGACTGCTCTTCCGCGCCTGCGACTTCGGCGCGGGGGCGATGTCGATGACGGTCGAGGCCGCGTACGACGCCGCTGGGGCGGGGGACGGCGCGATGGTCGCGGGTGACGGAGCGACGGTTGCGGGGGACGGCGCGACGGTCGAGGCGCACCTCGCCGACGGCACCACCCTGGCCACCGCCGCCGTCCCGCCCACCGGTGGCCGCTATGTCTACACCACGGTCCGCGCCGCCCTGCCCACGCCGCCGACCGGCGTCCAGGACCTGCACATCACGCTGCGCGGCGGCGGCCTGAGACTGGCCCGTCTCGGCTTCTCCGGTTGAGGGTCCGGAGCGGCCGGGACGGGTCAACCCCATGCCTCACTCGTACGCCGGGCCCCGGCGCGAAGCGGGGCCCGGCGGTGGGTGGGTCAGAGGTCGAGGCCGGTGAGGACCATGACCCGCTCGTAGGTGTAGTCCTCCATCGCGTACCGCACGCCCTCGCGGCCAACGCCGGACCTCTTGGCGCCGCCGTACGGCATCTGGTCGGCGCGGTACGAGGGCACATCGCCGATGATCACGCCGCCGACCTCCAGCGCGCGGTGGGCGCGGAAGGCGGTCCGCACCTCACGGGTGAAGACGCCCGCCTGGAGGCCGTACTTGGAGTCGTTGACGGCCGCGAACGCCTCGTCCTCGTTCGCCACCTTGTGCAGGGTGAGCACCGGTCCGAAGACCTCCTCGCAGGAGAGGGTGACATCGGCGGGGACGTCCGCGAGCACGGTCGGGGCGTAGCTCGAGCCCTCGCGCTTGCCGCCGGTCAGCAGCTTCGCACCGGCCCGGACGGCCTCGTCCACCCAGGACTCGACGCGCTTGGCGGCGTCCTCGCTGATCAGCGGGCCGACGTCGGTGGCGTCATCGTTCGGGTCGCCGGTGGCCTGCGCCTCGACGGCCGCGACGATCTTCGGCACGAGCTCCTCGTAGACGGACGCGTCGGCGATCACCCGCTGTACGGAGATGCAGGACTGTCCGCCCTGGTAGTTGGAGAAGGTGCCGATGCGGGTGGCCGCCCAGTCGAGGTCGGTGTCGGCGGCGTAGTCCGAGAGGACGACCGCGGCGCCGTTGCCGCCGAGCTCCAGGGTGCAGTGCTTGAGCGGCACCGACTCCTTGATCGCGTAGCCCACCTTCTCCGAACCGGTGAAGGAGATGACCGGCAGCCGCTCGTCCTGGACCAGGGCGGGCATCCGGTCGTTGGGCACCGTAAGGACGCTCCAGGAGCCCGCCGGGAGCTCGGTCTCGGCCAGCAACTCGCCGAGGATCAGCGCGGACAGCGGGGTCGCGGGCGCCGGCTTGAGGATGATCGGCGTGCCGACGGCGATCGCGGGGGCGACCTTGTGGGCGCTGAGGTTGAGCGGGAAGTTGAACGGCGAGATACCGAGGACGGTGCCGCGCGGGAAGCGGCGGGTCAGCGCGAGCCGCCCGGTGCCACCGGCGTCGGTGTCCAGCCGCTGGGCGTCCCCGCTGTTGAAGCGGCGCGCCTCCTCGGCCGCGAACCGGAAGACGGACACGGCGCGGCCCACCTCACCGCGCGCCCACTTGATCGGCTTGCCGTTCTCGTCCGAGATCAGCCGGGCGATCTCCTCGCCGCGCTCGGCCAGGCGGCGCGACACATGGTCCAGCGCGGCGGCCCGGACGTGCGCGGGGGTCGCGGCGAACTCCTCACGCACCGCGTCGGCCGCGGCGACGGCCTCCTCGATCTGGGCATCGGTGGGAACGCTCACCACGCCGACGCGGCGGCCGTCCCAGGGCGAGGTGACCTCGAGCGTGCTCTCGCCCGTCGCCTTGCGGCCGGCGAGCCAGAACGCGTGGGTGACAGCTTCGTATGTGTCTGGCACAGCGGATCCCGACCCTTCTGAAGTGGTGTCTCTCCTCCCACCGTAGGCGCGCCCCGGCTGCTCGGCGTTTGTCCGAGGCGTAGCAGTCGGGGGCGCGAGCGCTACGCAATGGCGTGCCGGATTGGGGAGGGTCGGGAGGAGGGGGCCGCGGTATTTGCGGAGGGGGTGCTTCAGGTACTTCAGGTACTTCGGGGGGGCAGGTACTTCAGGTACTTCAGGTCGAGGTGCCGGGGGCCGTGGCCTTGAGGGCCAGCCACAACTCCATGCGGACGTCCGGGTCGTCCAGGGATCGGCCCAGGATCTCCTCGACTCGGCGCATCCGGTAGCGCAGGGTGTGCCGGTGGACGCCGAGGTCGGCGGCGGCCGCGTCCCACTGGCCGTGCCGGGAGAGCCAGGCGCGCAGTGAGGCGACCAGATCGCCCCGGCCGGTGGCGTCGTGCTCGTGCAGGGCGCGCAGCATGCCGTCGGCGAACGCCCTGACGGCGTCGTCGGCGAGCAGGGGCAGTACGGAACCCGCCGCGACCTGCTCATGCTCGACCAGCATCCGACCGCGGCGGCGCGCCACCGACAGCGCCTGCTCCGCCTGGCGGTAGGCGGCCGCGGCGGCGATGGGGCCCGCGGGGGCGGACAGTCCGATGACGAGTTCGTCGCCCCGGGGCGCGGCCGCGGCACGGTCGCGGGGGCGGGCCCTCGTGCCCCGGCGGGCCTCGACGGCCTGGGCGTGCTCGGCGCATGCCGCGACCGCCGCCCCGCCGTCGGGAGCCAGCACGATGAGCCGCTCGCCGTCGGGCACGACCAGCACCGACTCGCCGATGCGGGCCGCGGCCGCCTCCATGGTGTCGATGAGCGTGCCGAGGGGATCGGCCGCCTCGGCTTCGCCCGCGCCGGTGGTGGCCTCGGTGGGGAGCTCCGCGGTGGCCTCCTCCGCGGCGGCGGGCGCCGCATGGGGCTGCTGGGCCGTACCGCCGGACGGTACCTCGGCGACCAGCATCCGGAACGGCGCGTCGAGCAGCCCGCCGTACAGCCGCCCGGCGACCGCCCGCGCATGGTCGGGCTCGCCCGCGAGCAGCATCCGCAGCACGGCGGCGCCGAGCCGCTGCTCGGCCTCCTGGAGGGCGCGGGAACGCTCGGTGGTCAGGGTCAGCAGCGCGACCGCGGAGTGCACCGCGTAGCGCTCGGCGGTGCCCAGCGGCGCGCCCGTGCCGACGGCGAGGACCCCGCGCGTACGGCGCCCGGTGCCCAGCGACTGGAGCTCGACCCGGTCGGCGACGGCCGCGTCCTCGGCCGGTTCCGCGCCCGTGGCCCCGGCCGATGCGCAGCCCCCGCCGACCACGATGCTCGCGGGGCCGGGGCGGGAGCGCAGCCGCTCGACGTCGGGGGTGAGCCGCGCGGCGCGGCGGGCGGCCCAGTCGGGGGCAGCGGCGACCACGGCGCCGGAGACGTCGTAGAGCGCGGCCCAGCCGTCGACGTGGGCGGCGAGCCGGGCGAGCAGCGCGGCGGGCCCCTCGGCGCCGATGGCGGCACGGGTCAGCTCGCGCTGCGCCTCGAACCCGGCCGTCACGGCCCGGTACTGGTCAGCGGCTATCGCCGCGGAGACGGCCTTGCTGATCGCGATGAACGGGGTGCGGCGGGGCACGCCGAGCAACGGCAGCCCCTCCTCCTTGGCCGCCGTGGCGAGCGCGGGCGGCACCTCGGCGTAGTTGACGCCGAGCGCGAAGCCGAGCCCGACCACGCCCGCGCCCAGCAGCCGCCGCACATAGCGGCTCATCTCCTCCGGGTCATCGGCCTCGATCTGCATCGCGGTGATCAGGAGCAGCTCGCCGCCCTCCATATAGGGCACGGGGTCGGCCAGCTCGCTGACATGTGCCCATCGCACGGGCGTCTCCAGCCGGTCCTCGCCCGCGAGGACGGACAGCTTGAGACCGGGGTGGCGGACGAGTGAGGCGAGCGTGGGAGGCATGGCACCTTCGAAGCGAATGCGACGACTTGCGATGACTTCACCGTCCCGTATGAACGGCTACTGCCGATTCTGCCTCAATGGAGGAAAACGCGGAATTGACGGCCTGATTTCGCCATGGGTATGTCCGTGACGCAGCGGTTCCGGTTGCCCCGGTCACCCTGAACGAGGCAACCGGGGCAGATGACCGCGATGACCACGATGACCGCGATGAGGACCGCCCGGGGCGGCGGCCGATCACCCGCGCAGGTCCACCAGCACCGGCGGCCCACCCTCGCCCCTTACGGAGGTCACCGACAGCACCGCATGCCCCGGGGGAACCGCATGGGCCAGCTCCGAGGCGGACCAGCGCTCGCGCTCCACCGTCCGTACGGTCACCGACTGGGTGGTCACCGCCTTGCCGGTGGCGACCTTACGGATGAAGTGCAGCACCTTGGTGAGCGGTTCCTCGGCGATGATCTGCCGGTCGGTGACGTCCCGGGTCTCGACCCACTCCGTCCCCCACACCTCCGCGAACCGCGCCCCGTCCCAGGTCGTCACGCCCGCACAGGCCATCCGGCAGCCGACCGCGCCGAGCAGCGCGCTGCGCAGCGACTCGGGGACGTCGTCGAGGGTGCGGAGGGTGAGCACGGCGCCCGCGTGGGCCGAGCGGAGCCGCTGGATGCCGCGCAGGGCCTCGGGGGTGATGGTGTGCGAGGCGTCGTCGAGGACCAGGCAGGCGAACAGCGAACGGTCGGCGCGGCCCACGGCGCACTCGGTGAACTGCGCCAGGACCAGCCGCGCGAGCATCCGCGACGCCTCCGCGTGGCCCCGCTCGGGCAGATCGATACGGACCCGGAGGGGGTGTTCGAGGGCGCGGAGCGAGAACGGGCGGCGGTCGCCGGTGGTGTCGAAGAAGTCGGCGAACGCGGGCCGGTCCAGCAGCGCGATCCGGTCCGCGAGCAGCGCGCCCACGTCCCCGGGCGCGCCCGACTGCCGGACCCGCGCCTCCAGCTCGCGGGCCTGCGCCCGCTCCCCGGCCTCGTCCAGCGCCTCGCGCAGCGCGTTGACGGCCGTCTTGGAACCGTCCAGCAGCTCCCGCAGATCCGGGACGGACGGGAAGCGGCCGTGGGCGGCGCGGTAGGGGCCGAGCAGCTGGGCCAGCGCGGTGGCGGCGCGCCGGCTGTCCCCGCCCGGGAGCGAGGCCGCCATGTCGCCGATCAGGGCCTCGGCGAGGATGCCCGCGGCCTCGTCGGGGTCGGTGGTGCCGCCATAGAGGTCGAGGTCGTAGCCGGAGTCGGGCCGACCGATCTTCACGACGACGTCGAACGCCTCATCCGCCCCGAGCCCGGCCCCCGCCGCCCCGACCGCCACGACGGCGACCTGCCCGGCGAGCGCCTGTAGGCACAGCGACTCCACGACGGGCCGCACCACCCGCCCCGTCTTCCCCGAACCGGGCGGCCCGACGGCCAGCAGCGAGGTGCCGAGCACCTCGGGGTCGAGGGCGAGCCCGACGCCGCGGTGCTGGTAAGGATTGCGGGGATCCTCGGCCGCGGTGCCGAGCCGTACCTGATGGGCGAGAAGATCATGCCGCGCCGTCCGTACGGGCAGGTCCCGGGCCCCGGACGGATGGCCGTAGGAGGCGGCGCCGTGGCGCAGCACGGTGTCGGTGAACGAGGCGAGCGAATTCCGCCCCGCCCGCACGGACTGCCAGGCGCGCTCGATCCGGGCGTGGTCGACGTCGCTCATCGCCCCCGCCCGCGCGTCCGCCGCCAGCCGATCAGCCGCACTGTGCGCCCCCGCGGCCCGCAAATGCGGCCACTCCACCGGATCCCCCTCCGGCCGCCCCGCGGCGGCCGCCTCAGGAGCGGGCTCGTCCCAGGCCCGCCGGAAGAGGGGGGCGACGTAGCGGCGCCAGACTTCGGGCCAGTGGCCTACGCGACCGAAGATCACGGCAAGGATGGCGAGAACAATGCCGATGTAAATGCGCTGGGACCACCAGCCCGCCTGCGTGTTGCCTCCGCGCTCGTACCACGAGTCCGGGGTCAGCAGATACATGGGCCACAGCCAGTAGCCGCCGAGATACCCGTTCCAGAGCAGCGACCAGACCAGCCAGCCGCAGAGCAGAGCGACCAGGGCCCCGCCGAGCAGCCGCTGGCCCGGAATCCGATCCGGCTCCTCCGGTGCCTTCGGCTTGTGCTCGTACGTCCACACCCCCGGCGCCGCCTCGGACCGCGGAGCGCGCAGCCAGGCCACGAAGGACGGTCGGGCCGCGGGTGCGGGGACCGGGGGGACGCCAGGAGCCGGCGTCGGGGGGACGCCAGGGGCCGCCGGGGGCGCGGTCGACGGCATCGGCGGCGGGCCGGCGGGAAAGGAAGGCGGCGATTGCGGGGGCGGGGGTGGGGGCGGGTTGTGGCGTGTGCTGCGTGGGTCGAACGTGCCCTCGGTGTCCATGTGCTGCCCCTTGCCCCCTGACCGGCTGTTCCTCGGCTTTCGCGCCATCGCTCAATCTAGTGTTCCCGCGCGGGGAGTTCAGCGACCCGGGCGGGCCCGTCTCACTCACGGGATCCGTAAGGCCGTCCGCGGGATCCGTAAGGCCGCCGTCGGGCTATGGCCGCCACGGACAAGGAAACACGCGCAGTGCTCCCGAACGGAACATGCCTCATCCCCCGCCACGCCCATAGCCTGCGACTAAAACCCCTGTTCTTTCCCCTGGAGCCCGTCATGACCGAACTGTCCGGAGGCCCGGCCCTCCCCCAGGAGCGTCGCGTCGTCACCGCCATTCCCGGCCCGAAGTCGCAGGAGCTGCTCGCCCGTAAGAACGCGGCGGTCGCCGGTGGGGTGGGGAGTGTGCTGCCGGTCTTCACCGTGCGCGCGGGCGGCGGTGTGATCGAGGACGTGGACGGCAACTCGCTGATCGACTTCGGTTCCGGTATCGCCGTGACCTCCGTCGGCTCCTCCGCGGAGGCCGTCGTGCGCCGGGCGTCCGCGCAGCTGGCGGACTTCACGCACACCTGTTTCATGGTCACGCCGTACGAGGGCTATGTGGAGGTCTGCGAGGAGCTGGCCCGGCTCACGCCCGGCGACCACGCCAAGAAGTCGGCGCTGTTCAACTCGGGCGCCGAGGCCGTGGAGAACGCGGTGAAGATCGCCCGTTCGTACACCAAGCGCCAGGCGGTCGTCGTCTTCGACCACGGCTACCACGGCCGGACCAACCTCACCATGGCGCTCACCGCCAAGAACATGCCGTACAAGCACGGCTTCGGCCCCTTCGCGCCGGAGGTCTACCGCGTTCCGCTCGCCTACCCCTACCGCTGGCTGACCGGCCCGGAGAACTGCGCCGAGGAGGCCGCGGCCCAGGCCATCGACATGATCAGCAAGCAGATCGGGGCCGAGAACGTGGCCGCGATCATCATCGAGCCGGTCCTCGGCGAGGGCGGCTTCATCGAGCCCGCCAAGGGCTTCCTGCCCAGGATCGCGGAGTTCGCCAAGTCCAACGGCATCGTCTTCGTCGCGGACGAGATCCAGTCCGGCTTCTGCCGCACCGGCCAGTGGTTCGCCTGTGAGGACGAGGGCATCGTCCCGGACCTGATCACCACCGCCAAGGGCATCGCGGGCGGTCTGCCGCTGGCCGCCGTCACCGGCCGCGCGGAGATCATGGACGCGGCGCACTCCGGCGGGCTCGGCGGCACCTACGGCGGAAACCCGGTGGCGTGCGCGGCGGCGCTCGGCGCGATCGAGACGATGCGCGAGCTGGACCTGAACGCCAGGGCCAAGCGCATCGAGGAGGTCATGAAGGGCCGCCTCGCCGCGATGCGGGAGAAGTACGAGATCATCGGCGACCTTCGCGGCCGCGGCGCCATGATCGCCATCGAGCTCGTGAAGTCCGGCACCAAGGACCCCAACCCCGAGGCCACGGCCGCCGTCGCCAAGGCCTGCCACTCGGCCGGGCTGCTCGTGCTGACCTGCGGAACCTACGGCAATGTGCTGCGTTTCCTGCCGCCGCTGGTGATCGGCGAGGACCTGCTGAACGAGGGTCTCGACATCCTCGAGAGCGCCTTCGCCGAGCTGTGACTGTGAGTGATCGATGGGTGGCGTGAAGAAGATGTGCGGGGCCGATGACAGGTGGGTGATCGGTCTGTCGGGCGGGGCTTCGCTGCCGTACGGTCATTGCAGATGAGAGAAACACCCCGCTCGCAGGGGACTGCGGGCGATGCCGAGCCGGTGCTTCCCCAGCCCCGACCCGGCTGTGCCCTCGCGCACACCACTGGAGCCTCCGGCTCCGGATCTCCTCACCGATCGGACGGCCGCCCGCCCCAAACCCCCCGGGGCGCGCGGTACACCGATCGCCACGGCGGCCCCGGAACCACCCCCCCTGTTCCGGGGCCGCCGACTGTTCACTCCCCTTCCGCGCCACGGGCGCTCTTTCCCGCGCTCCTCACGCCCCTCGCACTGATCGCGCTGCTCGCGCTCTGCACCTGGCAGATCGCCGCCCACGGCCCCCTGCGCACCTACGACGAACGGCTCGGCCGCGCGATCGCCGGCTCGGCGCTCCCCTCCCCCGTCGCCGAGTTCCTCGCCGACCTCGGCAATACGGCGGTGGCGGTCCCCGTCCTCGCCGTCGCCCTCGGCTGGGCGGCGTGGTGCGCCCGGCGCGCGGCAGAGCCACGGTGGTGGCTGCCGCCGCTGGCCGCCGCGGTGGCGATGGCGGCGGTTCCGGCGCTGGTGGTCCCGTTCAAGGCGCTGATCGACCGCCCCGGCCCGCCCGGGCCGCTGGCGGGCGAGACCGGATTCTTTCCCTCCGGCCATGCCGCGACGGCCGCCGTCGCCTACGGCGCGGCGGCGCTGCTGCTCCACCCCCTCCTGCGCCCGCGGCTCCGGCGGCCACTCCTGGTGGCCGTCTCCGTGCTGAACCTCGCCGTGGCCGCCGGGCTGGTCCGGCGCGGCTACCACTGGCCGCTGGACACCGTCGCGAGCTGGTGCCTGTCCGGTCCGCTGCTGTGGACGGTGCTGGGGATCAGCCGATTGGGCCACAACGGTCGGTCCGACCCCGGCCCCCACAAGCCCCGGCCACCCCGGGCCGCACCGAGCGACCCGGGGTGACCACGGCGTGGGGCTCGGCCCTCAGCTGTCGAACCCCAGGCCCACCTTGTCCATCGCCCTCAACCACAGATTGCGGCGCCCGCCGTTCGCGTCGGCCCGGGTCATGGACCACTGGGTGATGCCGATGCCCGCCCAGCGCACCGGCTCCGGCGGGAAGGGCAGGGGCTTGCTGCGGACCATCTCCAGGCGGGTGCGCTCGGTGCGCTCACCGGCGAGCAGATCGAGCATCACCTCGGCGCCGAACCGGGTCGCCCCGACGCCCAGGCCCGTATAGCCGAGCGCGTACGCCACCCTGCCCCCGTGCGCGCTGCCGAAGAACGCGGAGAAGCGCGAGCAGGTGTCGATGGCGCCGCCCCAGGCGTGGCTGAAACGCACGCCCTCCAGCTGCGGGAAGCAGCGGAAGAAGTGCTCGGCGAGGGTGCGGTAGGTGGCGGGGTGGTGGTCGTACTCGGCGCGCACCCGACCGCCGTAGCGGTAGATGATGTCGTAGCCGCCCCAGAGGATGCGCTGGTCGGCGGTGAGCCGGAAGTAGTGGAAGTGGTTGGCGGTGTCGCTGAGGCCCTGCCTGCCCCGCCAGCCGATCGCGTCGAGCTGCTCCTGGTTAAGCGGCTCGGTCATCAGCGCGTGGTCGTAGACCGGGGTGATGTACGGGCGGACGCGGCGCACCAGCGCGGGGAAGGCGTTGGTGGCGAGCGCCACCTGGCGGGCGCGCACCTGGCCGAAGGGGGTGCGGACGGCCATCGCCGCCCCCGCGCTCGCCAGCCGTTCGGCCGGGGTGTGTTCGTAGATCCGTACGCCCAGCTCGGCGCAGGCCCGCGCCAGGCCCCAGGCGAGCTTCGCGGGGTGCAGCATGGCCACGCCGCGGCGGTCCCACAGCCCGGCGAGGAAGGTGGGCGAGTCGACCTGGGCGCGCACCGCGTCGCGGTCGAGGAACTCCTGCTCCCCGACGCCGAGTCCGGCCGCCAGCCGGGCGGCCTCGCGCAACTCCGCCACCTGGTACGGCTCGGTGGCCACGTCGATCTCGCCGGTGCGCTCGAAGTCGCAGTCGATGCCGTAGCGCTCGACGGCGGACTCGATGGCGTCGAGGTTCCCATGGCCGAGCCGCTCGAGTTCGGCCAGCTCATCGGGCCAGCGGGCGGCGCCGTTGCCGAGGCCGTGGGTGAGGGAGGCGGCGCAGAAGCCGCCGTTGCGCCCCGAGGCGGCCCAGCCGATCTCCTGGCCCTCGACCAGGACCACCTCGCGGTCGGGGTCGCGCTCCTTGGCGATCAGGGCGGTCCACAGTCCGCTGTAGCCGCCGCCGACGACGAGCAGATCGCACCGCTCCTCCCCGACGAGGGCGGGGCGGGGGCCGGGCCTGCCGGGGTCGTCCAGCCAGTACGGCCGGTACGCGGCCCCGGCCAGGGCCTTCAGCGCGGACGGGGTGGGGGCACCCGCGCCCCCGGACGAGCGGGTCATGGCGTCCGTGGCCATGGTTCTCAGCTCCTCTTGCGGCGGGCGCCGGCCAGTTGGCCGACGAGAACGCACAACACCGCGACCGCGAACATCGCCGTTCCGATCACATTGATCTGCACGGGCGTGCCGCGCTGTGCGGATCCCCAGACGAACATGGGGAAGGTCACGGTCGATCCGGCGTTGAAGTTGGTGATGATGAAGTCGTCGAAGGAGAGCGCGAAGGACAGCAGCGCGCCCGAGGCGATACCCGGCGCCGCGATCGGCAGGGTGACGCGCAGGAAGGTCTGCGCCGGGGAGGCGTAGAGGTCCTGGGCGGCCTGTTCCAGCCGGGGGTCCATGGACATCACCCGCGCCTTGACGGCCGTCACCACGAAGCTCAGGCAGAACATGATGTGGGCGATGAGGATCGTCCAGAAGCCGAAGTCCACGCCCATGTTGAGGAAGAGGGTGGCCAGCGAGGCGGCCATCACGACCTCGGGCATCGCCATCGGCAGGAAGATCAGGCTGTTGACCGCGGGGCGGGCCCGGAAGCGGTAGCGGGCCAGCGCGAAGGAGATCATCGTGCCGAGGACGGTGGCGCCGATCGTCGCCCATATCGCGATCTTCAGGCTGAGCGAGAGCGAGCCGCACAGGTCGGCGACGCCGCACGGATCGGTCCAGGCGTCGGTGGAGAACCGCTGCCATTCGTAGTTGAACCGGCCGTTGGGCTTGTTGAAGGAGAAGACCAGGACGACGACGTTGGGCAGGATCAGATACGCGAGGGTGCCGAGCCCCGCGATGACCACCAGGTTCCGCCGTATCCAGCGCGTCAGGGCCGTCACACCAGGTCCTCCGTCCCGGACTTGCGGATGTAGACGGTGACCATCGTGAGGATGGCCGCCATGAGGATGAAGGACAGCGCCGCCGCCGTCGGATAGTCCAGCACCCGAAGGAACTGCGACTGGATGACATTGCCGATCATCTTCTGGTCGGTGGAGCCCAGCAGTTCGGCGTTGATGTAGTCGCCCGCGGCGGGGATGAAGGTGAGCAGCGTGCCCGCGACGACACCCGGCATGGACAGCGGGAAGGTCACCCTCCGGAAGGTGGTGAGGGGGCGGGCGTAGAGGTCCCCGGCGGCCTCGTGCAGCCGGGGGTCGATGCGCTCCAGGGAGGTGTAGAGCGGAAGGATCATGAAGGGCAGGAAGTTGTACGTCAGCCCGCAGACCACCGCGAGCGGGGTGGCCAGCACCCGCTGCCCCTCGGTGATCCCCAGATAGCTGGTGACGTCCAGGAGGTGCAGCGAGTTGAGCGCGCCCACCACCGGGCCGCTGTCGGCCAGGATCGTCTTCCAGGCGAGGGTGCGGATCAGGAAGCTGGTGAAGAACGGCGCGATGACCAGGATCATCACCAGATTGCGCCAGCGGCCCGCCCGGAAGGCGATGAGGTACGCGAGCGGATAGCCGAGCAGCAGGCACAGCACGGTGGCGGTGGCGGCGTAGAGCACCGAGCGCAGGAAGTGCGGGTAGTACTCGGTGAGCGCGTCCCAGTAGGTCTGGAAGTGCCAGGTGACCTTGAAGCCCTCTTCGAGGGAGCCGGTCTGGACGGAGGTCGACGCCTGGTAGATCAGCGGCGCGGCGAAGAAGATCAGCAGCCAGAGGATGCCGGGGAGCAGCAGCCAGTAGGGCACCAGCCGCTTGCGGACGGCGGGCTTGATCAGGGGCGGTTTCTGTACGGGCCCGGCGTCCGGCGCGGGCCCGCCGTCCGGCGCGGCTTCGGGAGTGGCCGTAACGCTCATGGCGCCTCCTCGTCCAGCTCCGTACCGGCGTCGATGTCCTGGGCCGCGTCGAGGCCGAAGGTGTGGGCGGGGTTCCAGTGCAGAACGACCTCGGCGCCGGGGACGAGCCGGGTGTCGCGCTCGATGTTCTGCTCGTAGACGGTGATCTCGGGGCAGTCCGGGGTGGTGATGAGGTACTGCGTGGAGACGCCGATGAAGCTGGAGTCGACGATCCGCCCGGTGATCCGGTTGCGCCCCTCGGGGACGGTTCCGGCGTCCTCGGCATGGGCCAGGGTGATCTTCTCGGGACGCACCCCCACCAGCAGTTTCCCACCCGTGCGGACGGGGGCGCTACATCGGTCGGCGGGCAGGGCGAGCTTGCCGCCCGCGGCGGTGAGGACGAGGTCGCCGCCGCTCTTGTCGGTGATCTCGGCCTCGATGAGGTTGGAGGTGCCGAGGAAGTTGGCGACGAAGGTGGTGCCGGGGTTCTCGTAGAGGTCGGCGGGGGCGCCGCGCTGCTCGACCCGGCCGCCGTTCATCACCGCGACCGTGTCGGCCATGGTCATGGCCTCCTCCTGGTCGTGGGTGACATGGACGAAGGTGATGCCGACCTCGGTCTGGATGCGTTTGAGCTCCAGCTGCATCTGGCGGCGCAGCTTGAGGTCGAGCGCGCCCAGCGGCTCGTCGAGGAGCAGCACCCTGGGGTGGTTGATCAGGGCCCGGGCGACGGCGACGCGCTGCTGCTGGCCGCCGGAGAGCTGCTGTGGTTTGCGGCGGGCGAAGTCACCGAGCTGGACCAGCTCCAGCATCTCCTCGACCTGCTTCTTCACCGATTTGACGCCGCGCCGGCGCAGTCCGAAGGCGACGTTCTCGAAGATGTCGAGGTGCGGGAAGAGGGCGTAACTCTGGAAGACCGTGTTGACGGGCCGCTTGTGGGGCGGGAGGACGGTGATGTCCTCACCGGCCAGCTGGACGGTCCCGGTGGTGGGGTCCTCCAGGCCCGCGATCATGCGCAGGGTGGTGGTCTTGCCGCAGCCGGAGGCGCCGAGCAGGGCAAAGAAGGAGCCGGCGGGTATGTGCAGATCGAGCGGGTGGACGGCGGTGAAGGACCCGTAGGTCTTGCTGATCCGGTCGAGCCGGACGTCGCCGCCGGAGGTGGGCTGGGTCATGGCGGTGCGCTTCCTCGCTTGTCAGGCGCCGGTGAGCTTGGCGAACTTGTCCTCGAATGCCGCCTCTTCCTCGCTGGAGAGCGAGCGGAAGGAGTGGGACTTGGCGGCCATGTCCTCGTCCGGGAGGATCAGCGGATTGTCCGCCAGCGCCTTGTCGATCTTCGCGAGCTCCTCGCGTACCCCGTCGACCGGGCAGACGTAGTTGATGTACGCGGCGATCTTCGCGGCGACCTTGGGCTCGTAGAAGTAGTCGATGAGCCGTTCGGCGTTCCTCTTGTGGCGTGCCTTGTTGGGGACCAGGAGGTTGTCCGTGGCCGTCATATAGCCGGCGTCGGGGATGGCGAACTCGATCTCGGGGTTGTCCGACTGGAGCTGGATCAGATCCCCGGCCCAGGCCATACAGGCGGCGATGTCGCCCTTGGTGAGGTCGCCGGTGTAGTCGTTGCCGGTGAAGCGGCGGACCTGGCCCCGGTCGGACGCCTTCTGGAGGCGGGCGATCGCGGCGTCGTAGTCGTCTGCGGTGACCTTCTCGGGGGCCTTGCCCATGTCCAGGAGGGTCAGCCCGACGGTGTCGCGCATCTCGGTCAGCAGCCCGACCCTGCCCTTGAGCTCGGGGTCCTCCAGCAGCTGGGAGACGGAGGTGACCTTACGGCCGCCGGTGGCCTTCTTGTTGTACGCGATGACGGCGGGGATACCGGTCCACGGGTAGGAGTGGGCGCGGCCCGGGTCCCAGTCCGGAGTGCGAAAAGGTTTCGCCAGATTGGTGTAGGCATGGGGCAGTTGGGCCGGGTCCAGCGGCTGCATCCAGCCGAGCCGGATCATCCGGGCGGCCAGCCAGTCGGTGACGCAGATGAGGTCGCGGCCGGTGTCCTGGCCCGCCGCGAGCTGCGGCTTGATCTTGCCGAAGAACTCGACGTTGTCGTTGATGTCCTCGGTGTACTTGACCTTGATGCCGGTGCGGCGCTGGAACGCGTCCAGGGTCGGGTGGCGGCCGCCCTTGCCGACGTCCATGTACTCGGTCCAGTTGGAGAAGGCGAGCCGCTTCTCCTCGGCGGAGTGGTCGTCGGAGGCGTTGTCCACCTCGGTGCGCCCCGCGGGCGGGATACCGCAGCCGCCGAGCGCCCCGAGACCGCCGACGGCGATCGCCCCGGCGCCTCCCGCCCGCAGCAGGGAGCGGCGGGTGAGCGCCATGCGGCCGCTGGTCATGGAGCGCCGCATCGCGGCGATCTGCGGTGGGGACAGGCTCTCGGGCTCGTGCCGTGCTTCCATAAGCTGTGCCTTTCGAGGGTGTCGGCCGGTGGCGGCCGGCCGAGGCCACGCGGAGGTGGCCGCACATTCAGGTCTGTCGGTCCCCGAAGACCGTGCGGTGCCAGTCCTTGCGGACCACCGCGGTGTTGTCGAACATCACATGCTTGACCTGCGTGTACTCCTCGAAGGAGTACGCCGACATGTCCTTGCCGAAGCCGGATGCCCGTACCCCGCCGTGCGGCATCTCGCTGATGATCGGGATGTGGTCGTTGATCCAGACGCAGCCGGCCCGGATCTCGCGGGAGGCGCGGCCCGTACGGTAGACATCGCGGCTCCAGGCGGAGGCGGCGAGGCCGTAAGGGGTGTCGTTGGCGAGCGCGATGCCCTCGTCGTCGCTGTCGAAGGGGAGGACGACCAGGACCGGGCCGAAGATCTCGGACTGGACGGCCTCGCTGTCCTGGGGCGCGCCGGTGATCAGTGTGGGCCGGTAGTAGGCGCCCTTGGCGAGGTCGCCGCCCGGGGCCTCGCCGCCGGTGACGACGGTGGCGTAGCCGCGGGCCCGCTCCACGAAGCCCGCCACGCGGTCGCGCTGGGCGTGGGAGATCAGCGGGCCGAGGTCGGTGTGCGGATCGAAGGGATCGCCCAGCCTTACGGTCGCCATGAGATCGGCGACGGCGGCGACGAACGCGTCGTACAGCGGGCGCTGTACATACGCCCGGGTGGCCGCGGTGCAGTCCTGTCCGGTGTTGATCAGCGCGCCCGCTACGGCGCCGTGGGCTGCGGCCTCCAGGTCCGCGTCGTCGAAGACGACGAAGGGCGCCTTGCCGCCGAGTTCGAGATGGATCCGCTTGACGGTGGCGGTGGCGAGTTCCGCGACCCGCTTGCCGACCGCCGTGGAGCCGGTGAAGGAGGTCATCGCCACGCCGGGGTGGGAGACCAGGTGCTCGCCCGCCTCGCGGCCGGTGCCGCTCACCACGTTGACGACGCCGTCCGGGAGACCCGCCTCCGTGGCCGCCTGGGCGAACATCAACGAGGTCAGGGGCGTCAGCTCGGCGGGCTTCAGCACGATGGTGTTGCCCGCGGCGATGGCCGGGAGGACCTTCCACGCCGCCATCTGGAGGGGGTAGTTCCAGGGGGCGATGGAGCCGATGACACCAATGGGCTCGCGACGGATGTACGAGGTGTGGTCGCCGCTGTACTCACCGGCGGCCTTGCCCTCCAGATGGCGTGCGGCGCCCGCGAAGAAGGCGGTGTTGTCGATGGAGCCGGGCACATCGAACTCGGTGCTGAGCTTGATGGGCTTGCCGCACTGGAGCGACTCGGCGTGGGCCAGGTCGTCCGCCCGCTCGGTGAGCGCCGCGGCGAAGCGGTGCATCGCGTCGGACCGCTCACCGGGGGTGGCGCCCGCCCACTCGGGGAAGGCGGCCTCGGCGGCGGCCACGGCTGCGTCGACATCGGCCGTACCGGCGAGCCGGTAGCTGAAGACCTGCTCGCCGGTGGCCGGGTCGACGACCGCGTGGGTGCCCTCGGAGCCGCCCTCGCCCAGACGGCCCGCGATGTACTGGGCGCCGTCGGCGAATCGCTCCGTCACGTCGAACCGCTGATCCATCGCGCTCTCCTCCGCCGATCCGCCCAGGGGGCACGGCGTAGCTACAACCGGAATTGATGGCCGATCCTGACAGAGGAGCAGCGCTTCAACAAGGGATTCCGTTGTTGCTTTTTGGTTTCGCGACGGATTCAGTGATCAGAGTGGCCTCGGCGTCACCGTTTCCGAGCCGGACCCCGGTCCGGACCGACGGATTGAGCAGCCGGTCCGGAGTCCGGTGAGGGCGGCGGAGGCGACGCCGCTCCGGGGTCCGGTGGGGACGCCGTTCCGGGGTCCGGCGGGGACCCCGGCCGGGACGCCGTCTAGAAGACGGAGTCGACGGCGGCGTCCAGCGCGGCGAGGTAGATCGCCGGGAGCACCATGCCGATGATGCCGCAGACCAGACCGGCGGTGGCCGAGCCCCCGTTGTTCGCCTCGCCGCGGCCGACCTTCCCCTTGCCGATGGCGCCGAAGATGATCGCCAGGATGCCGAGGATGACCGCGAAGACCCACAGGAAGTAGGTGATCCCGCAGACCAGACCGACGATGCCGCAGACCAGCGCGGCCGTGCCCATGCCATTGCTCAGCTGCATCGGCATCCCGGCCGCCCCCGGGTAGACGGGCGGCGCGGCGGGGTAGCCGGCCCCGGGGTACTGCGGCTGCTGGGCCGGGGGCTGCGCCGGCGGCGGGGGCGCGGCGTAGGGATTGGCCTGTGGGTCGTACGGCCCCTGCTGTGGACCGGGTGTGTTGCTGGACATCGTCGGTCTCCCCTCCTGATGAACGTCCGGCAATGTTATGGGCAGGACTCATCCCTGGACAGCTCAATTGCCCAGGTCGGCGGGGCTGTCGGTGGCGGGTGCGAGAATCCTGGGCATGAAGACGAACGGGGTGGGGGATTCGGTTTCGGCGGAGGGGAGTCCCCCGGTTTCGGTGGACGGTGGCCCTCGGTCGGTCGAGGAGCTGGTCGAGCGGGTGGCGCGCGGTGAGCGCCTGAAGTACGTGTGGTTCTGGGGGCATCGGCCCAGGCCGGACGGAAGCGTGGGTGCGGGGTGCTTCAGCCAGTGGTGGCCGTCGCCGTTCACCGTGGACGGGGTCACCTATGCGACGGCCGAGCACTGGATGATGGCGGGCAAGGCTCGGCTGTTCGGCGACGCGGAGGCCGAGCGCCGGGCGCTCGACGCCTCCCATCCCAAGCAGGCCAAGGACGCGGGCCGGGCGGTGCGCGGCTTCGACGAGGGGACCTGGCGGCGCCATCGCTTCGGCCTCGTGGTGGAGGGCAGTGTGCACAAGTTCGGCCACCACCCCGAGCTGCGCGAGTATCTGCTGGGCACCGGGTCGCGGGTGCTGGTGGAGGCCAGCCCGGTGGACCGGGTGTGGGGCATCGGGCTGGCGGCCGACGACGAGCGGGCGGCGGACCCGGCTCGCTGGCGCGGGCTCAATCTGCTGGGGTTCGCGCTGATGGAGGCGCGTCAGCGGCTGATATCGGCGAGCGGGGGCGGGAGCACCGCCGGGGCCGAGACACTGGCATAGCCCGGGTCGTCATCGCTGCCCGAGTCGTCGTCGGCGGCTATGTAGACGAAGATCATGACAACGCTTGCCACCACGGCGATCACCCCGAGGATCACCCCGGCCAGCGCCGAGCCGCCGTTGGTCGCCTCGCCGCTGGCCGCCCTGGAGCGGCCGAGCACCCCGAAGATGATCGCGAGCACACCGAGGATGATGCCGAGCACGATGCTCGCGAAGAGCACCAGGCCGATGATGCCGAGCACCAGGGCGGCCGTGCCATGGCCGTTGTTCGGCACATACGTCCCGCCGGGCCAGCCCTGGCCGTACGCCCCTCCGGGGTAGGCGGCGCCGGGGTAGCCGGAACCGGGGTAGCCCGTTCCCGGGTGGGCGCTGCCGGGGTGTCCCGTTCCCGGGTAGCCGTAGCCGGGGTGGCCCTGGCCCTGCGCCCCGCCGTACGGGGACTGCTCGTACGGCGCCTGCTGGCCGTACCCGGGCTGGGCGTACCCGCCCTGGGCGTACCCGCCCTGGGCGTATGCGTTCGGCTGCGCGTACCCGCTCTGGCCGTATCCGGGCTGGCCGTATCCGTTCGGCTGGCCGTATCCGTTCGGCGCGTAGCCCGCCGGGCCGTACGGTCCGGCCGGGTAGGCGCTGGGCGTGCCCGGGCCGGTCGGCGCGGGCGGCGGTGGGGGCACGGCGCCCGGCGAGGTCACCGGGCCCCGGGGCCGCGCGGTGCTCGGCGGGGGCGGCGGAGGGAGCGGGGGCGTCGGGCCCGGCGTGGCGGGATGGGAGGTGAGGGTCGGCTGCTCGGCCACCCTGGGCGGCCGGGGAGCGGGGGCCGCCGGAGGCCGGGGCGCGGGTATGTCCTGCTCGCCCACGCCCACCGCGCTGTCCGCCGCGCCCGCGTCGGCCGCGCCGCCGTCCGCCGGGCCCATCTCCGCAGCGGCCTTGTCCATCGCGACCCGCTGCGCCGGTGGAGCCCAGGGGTCGCGGTCGAGCGGCTCGGGCTGCCTCGGCTGTCCGGGTCGCCGCTGCTGATCCTGCGGCTCGGACGGGTCGTGCTGGTCGGCCATGAAGCTCCCCACAAAGACGTCCGCCCATGCTACGGCCTATGGCGAGCCCGTCGGCGCCACACAATACGATGACCGGATCCCGCCGTCGGCGGGCGTCTCCCGGAGGTTTTGTTGACCGATCTGACCACCTTCATCGCCGGGCTGCCCAAGGCGGAGCTCCATGTGCACCACGTGGGATCCGCCTCGCCGCGCATCGTGGCCGAACTGGCCGCCCGCCACCCCGACTCCAAGGTGCCCACCGATCCCGAGGCCCTCGCCGAGTACTTCGTCTTCCGGGACTTCGCGCACTTCATCGAGATCTACCTCTCCGTGGTGGACCTGATCCGCGACGCCGAGGACGTCCGGCTGCTGACCTACGAGATCGCCCGCGACATGGCGCGGCAGAACATCCGCTACGCCGAGCTGACCGTCACGCCCTACAGCTCGACCCGGCGCGGCATCCCGGACACCGCCTTCGTTGAGGCGATCGAGGACGCCCGTAAGGCCGCCGAGTCGGATTTCGGCACGGTGCTGCGCTGGTGCTTCGACATCCCCGGTGAGGCCGGTCTCGAGGCCGCCGAGGAGACCACCCGGATCGCCTGTGAGCTGAACCCCGAGGGGCTGGTCGGCTTCGGTCTCGGCGGTCCGGAGATAGGGGTGCCGCGCCCGCAGTTCAAGCCGTACTTCGACCGGGCCATCGCCGCCGGGCTGCGCAGTGTGCCGCACGCGGGCGAGACCACCGGGCCGCAGACGATCTGGGACGCCCTCATCGAGCTGCGGGCGGAGCGCATCGGGCACGGCACCAGCGCGGTCCAGGACCCGAAGCTGCTCGCCCATCTCGCGGAGCACCGCATTCCGCTGGAGGTCTGCCCGACCTCCAACATCGCCACCCGCGCCGTCGCCACGCTCGGTGAGCACCCCCTGAAGCGGATGGTCGAAGCCGGGGTGTTCGTCACGATCAACAGCGACGACCCGCCGATGTTCGGCACCGACCTCAACACCGAGTACCAGGTCGCGGCCCAGCTGCTGGACCTGGACGCGAAGGGCGTCGCGGCCCTCGCCAAGAACGCGGTCGAGGCGTCCTTCCTGGACGCCGAGGGCAAGGCGCGGCTCGCGGCGGAGATCGACGCCTACACGGTGGTCGCGGGCCGATGAGACCGGCGGGGGCGGGATGTGTCCCGGTCGGCCACCGCGGCGACCCGTATGTGTGCCGTGAGAACACCCTGCCCTCGATCCGCTCCGCGGTGCGCGCGGGCGCGGGCGCGGTCGAGATCGACGTACGGCTGACCCGGGACGGTGTGGCGGTGCTGCTCCACGACGCCACGCTGAAGCGGCTGTGGGGCGAGGACCGGCCGCTGTCCGGACTGACCGCCGAGGAGGTGCGGCAGCTATCCGGTGGAGGTGTGCCGACCCTGCGCGAGGCCCTCGCCTGCGCAGGCTCCACCCGGCTGCTGATCGACCTGCCGGACGCGTCGGCCGCGCCCGCCGCCGTCGCCCAGGTGCGGGAGAGCGGCGCGGCCGACCGGGTGTACTACTGCGGCGCCCTGGCGGCCCTGCACGCGGTGCGCCGCGCGGACCCGGACGCCGAGATCGCGCTGACCTGGACCACGCTGGCCCCGCCGCGTCCGGCGCTGCTGGCCGCGCTGCGCCCGCGCTGGCTCAACTACCGCTTCGGGCTGGTCTCCCGGGAGCTGGTCGCCCGCAATCACGCCGACGGGCTGCTGGTCTCCGCCTGGACCGCCGACACCCGCCGGTCGATGTCCCGGCTGCTGCGGGCGGGCGTCGACGCGATCACCACCAACCGCGTCGCCGCCCTGGCGGCCCTGGTCCGGATGTCCCCCTCGGTCATGACGGGTGACCCTGCCATGACCGGGTGACAAGCCCGGCGCGGGAATCGGCCCGCGCCGGGCTGGACCCACCCGCCGGGCAACGGAACCACCCGCGCGGGGCGGGCATCAGCCCGCGCCGCGCGGCAATCGGCTCCGCGTCAGCCCAGCGACGTCATCACGTGCTTGATGCGGGTGTAGTCCTCGAAGCCGTACGCGGACAGGTCCTTGCCGTAGCCGGACTTCTTGAAGCCACCGTGCGGCATCTCGGCCACCAGCGGGATGTGGGTGTTGATCCAGACGCAGCCGAAGTCGAGCGCCTTGGACATCCGCATCGCGCGGGCGTGGTCCTTGGTCCACACCGACGAGGCCAGCGCGTACTCCACGCCGTTGGCGTAGGAGATGGCCTGCTGCTCATCCGAGAAGGTCTGCACGGTGATGACCGGGCCGAAGACCTCGTTCTGGATGATCTCGTCGTCCTGCTTGAGCCCGGAGACCACGGTGGGCGCGTAGAAGAAGCCCTTGTCGCCGACCCGGTGGCCGCCCGCCTCGACCTTGGCGTGCGCGGGGAGCCGGTCGATGAAGCCGGTGACCTGGGCCAGCTGGTTGGCGTTGTTCAACGGGCCGTACAGCACGTCCTCGTCGTCCGGCGCGCCGGTCTTGGTCTCGGCGGCGGCCTTGGCGAGCGCGCTCACGAACTCGTCGTGGATCGACTCGTGGACCAGCACCCGGGTGGCGGCCGTACAGTCCTGGCCCGCGTTGAAGAAGCCCGCGACCGAGATGTCCTCGACCGCCTTGGGGATGTCGGTGTCCTCGAAGACCACGACCGGGGCCTTGCCGCCGAGCTCCAGGTGCACCCGCTTGATGTCCTTCGAGGCGCTCTCGGCGACCTGCTTTCCGGCCCGCACCGAGCCGGTGATGGACGCCATGGCGGGCACGGAGTGCTCGACCATCAGCCGGCCGGTCTCGCGGTCGCCGCAGATCACGTTGAAGACGCCCTGCGGATGGCCCAGTTCCGCCAGCACCCCGCCGATGATCTCGGCGAACAGCACGGTGGAGGCGGGCGTGGTGTCCGAGGGCTTGATGACGACCGTGTTGCCCGCCGCCAGCGCCGGGGCGAACTTCCATACGGCCATCATCATCGGGTAGTTCCACGGTGCGACCTGGGCGCACACCCCGACCGGCTCCCGCCGGATGATCGAGGTGAGCCCCTCCATGTACTCACCGGCCGAGCGGCCCTCCAGCATCCGGGCCGCGCCCGCGAAGAAGCGGATCTGGTCGATCATCGGCGGGATCTCCTCGTCCCGCGTCAGACCGATCGGCTTGCCGGTGTTCTCGGACTCGGTGGCGATCAGTTCCTCCGCCCGCGCCTCGAAGGCGTCGGCGATCTTGAGCAGGGCCTTCTGCCGCTCGCCGGGCACCAGGTCGCGCCAGGCCGGGAAGGCGGCCTCGGCGGCGGCCATCGCCGCGTCCACGTCCGCGGCGCCCGACAGCGGCGCCGTTGCGTAGGGCTCGCCCGTGGCCGGGTTGACCACCTCCGTGGTCCGCCCGTCCGCGGCGTCCCGGAACTCTCCGTCGATGTAGTTGCGCAGACGACGCAGTTCGGTGGTCACGTGCCACCCCTCCTGTCAGCTGTCCGATGGGTGAGACACCCACAGTAGTCGCCGGTGCTGCGTTTTCAACATACCCGCCACACCAGAACGACGGAATCAGTGTTTTTGAGGTCCATCAACGACGAATTTCATCGCAGAAGGGTTGCGACACGGGCGAGGCTCGTGCACAGTGAGGGTCGTGGCCACACCTGACAAGAACGGCACGCCGACCCTCGACTCCGTGTCCCTGGCGATCATCGAGCAGCTCCAGGAGGACGGTCGCCGGCCGTACGCCGCCATCGGAAAGGCCGTCGGGCTCTCCGAGGCCGCCGTACGGCAGCGTGTGCAGAAGCTGCTCGACCAGGGCGTGATGCAAATCGTCGCCGTCACCGATCCTCTCACCGTGGGGTTCCGGCGGCAGGCGATGGTCGGCATCAACGTCGAGGGCGATCTCGACCCGGTCGCGGACGCGCTGACCGCCATGGACGAGGTCGAGTACGTGGTCGTCACCGCGGGTTCCTTCGATCTCCTGATCGAGATCGTCTGCGAGGACGACGACCATCTCCTCGAAATGATCAACAAGCGGATCCGCACGCTGCCCGGTGTGCGCTCCACCGAGAGCTTCGTCTACCTCAAGCTCCGGAAGCAGACCTATACCTGGGGAACGAGATAGCAATGAGCGCCGACCTCTCCAAGACGGCGTACGACCACCTGTGGATGCACTTCACCCGCATGTCGTCGTACGAGAACTCCCCCGTGCCGACGATCGTGCGCGGTGAGGGCACGTACATCTACGACGACAAGGGCAAGCGGTACATCGACGGCCTGGCCGGCCTGTTCGTGGTCAACGCGGGCCACGGCCGGGTCGAGCTGGCGGAGACGGCCTACAAGCAGGCCCAGGAGCTCGCCTTCTTTCCGGTGTGGAGCTACGCCCACCCCAAGGCCGTCGAGCTCGCCGAGCGGCTCGCGGGCTACGCGCCCGGCGACCTGAACAAGGTCTTCTTCACCACGGGTGGCGGCGAGGCCGTCGAGACCGCGTGGAAGCTGGCCAAGCAGTACTTCAAGCTGACCGGCAAGCCCACCAAGCACAAGGTCATATCCCGGGCGGTGGCCTACCACGGCACCCCGCAGGGCGCCCTGTCGATCACCGGTCTGCCGGGGCTCAAGGCCCCCTTCGAACCGCTGGTCCCCGGCGCCCACAAGGTCCCCAACACCAACATCTACCGCGCCCCGATCTTCGGCGACGACCCCGAGGCGTTCGGCCGCTGGGCCGCCGACCAGATCGAGCAGCAGATCCTCTTCGAGGGCGCGGACACCGTGGCCGCGGTCTTCCTGGAGCCGGTGCAGAACGCGGGCGGCTGCTTCCCGCCGCCGCCCGGGTACTTCCAGCGGGTCCGCGAGATCTGCGACCGCCATGACGTGCTGCTCGTCTCGGACGAGGTCATCTGCGCCTTCGGGCGGGTGGGCACGATGTTCGCCTGCGACAAGTTCGGCTACGTCCCGGACATGATCACCTGCGCCAAGGGGATGACCTCCGGCTACTCCCCGATCGGCGCGTGCATCGTCTCCGACCGGCTCGCCGAGCCCTTCTACGAGGGCGACAACACCTTCCTGCACGGCTACACCTTCGGCGGCCATCCGGTCTCGGCCGCGGTGGCCCTGGGAAACCTCGACATCTTCGAGCGCGAGGGACTCAACCAGCATGTGCTGGACAACGAGACCGCGTTCCGCTCCACGCTGGAGCGGCTGCACGATCTGCCGATCGTCGGCGATGTCCGGGGGAATGGTTTCTTCTACGGCATCGAGCTGGTGAAGGACAAGACCACCAAGGAGTCCTTCGACGAGGAGGAGACCGAGCGGATCCTCTACGGCTTCCTCTCCAAGGCGCTGTTCGAGAACGGGCTGTACTGCCGCGCCGACGACCGCGGTGACCCGGTCGTCCAGCTGGCCCCGCCGCTGATCGCCGACCAGGCGGTGTTCGACGAGATCGAGCAGGTGCTGCGGACGGTGCTGACGGAGGCGTGGACGAAGCTCTGAGGCCACCACGGCAGCTCAAGGCCGCGTGGCTCAGGCCCCCCTTCAAGCCCACTTGAGGCCCACTTCAAGCCCACTTCAAACCCGCTTCAAGCCCACTTGAGGGCGAACCACAGCTCCATACGGACGTCCGCGTCGCCCAGGTCCACATCCAGCAGGGCCCCGGCGCGGGCGATCCGCTGACGGACCGTATTGCGGTGGACCTCCAGCGCCACCGCCGTACGGTCCCAGCTGCCGTGCAGCGACAGCCACACCCGCAACGTCTCCAGCAGCGCGGGGGCGCCCTCGAGCGGCGCCAGCAGGGCCCGGCCGTGCGCCCCCGCCTCGGCCGGGTCCACCAGCGAGCCGACCCCGCCGGCGCGGGCCGGGCCGTCCCGCACCAGCGGCACCCGCTCGGCGACGGCCCGCCGCCTGGTCTGAGGGTCCAGCCGGGCTGGGCCCGTACCTCCCCCTCGCCCGGAAC
>NZ_BAAAIF010000086.1:0-39195 GCF_039525925.1 Streptomyces javensis
CGCTACGAACGCAAAGCCAGCCACTTCCTCGCCTTCACCAGCATCGCCTGCACTCTCATCTGCTACCGCAGACTCACCAAATGAGATGACTTGTAAGACCGCGGGCAGGGTCCAGGAAGGGTCCATCACACCCACCCATCCGCGTGAAAGCGCCAGTTCGTAGGGGCTGCCCTACCCCCGTTTCGGGGGCTCACCGGAATGCCTGAGGCCGGAGCCGCGTGATCCGCTAGCTCGTACGGAAAACGTGCGACAGAAGGTGGATGAGTGAAAACTCGGATTGGATATTCCGCGTGGATCGCGGGTGTGGTGCAGTTCTTTGTAATCCACTGGGTCGTGGAGTCGGCCTGGGCGAGACCGTACAGTTGGGCGCGGAACAATATCAGTGACTTGGGTAATGCTCACTGCGCCATGCAGCAGGAACCCGAGCCACGGTATATCTGTTCACCTGAACACGACCTGATGAATATCTCGTTCATCATTCTGGGAACACTACTCGTTCTCGGCGCCGTCCTGACCGGTCCCATGTGGCGCCGAGGCGCGACCGCCGCCATCGCTCGGTTTCTGCTGGCCGGTGCCGGTCCGGGTTTCGCACTCGCCGGGCTGGCGCCCGCGGACGTCCACGAGAACCAGCACGTCCTGGGCGCCTTGCTCATCATGGGGACGGGCAACATCGGCCTTCTGCTGGCGGGGGTCGGCCTGTCGAGCCGCGTTCCGGGTCCGCTGCGCTGGGCCACCAGCCTGCTGGGCATCACCGCGCTCACGGCCCTGGGGCTCTTCCTCTCCCACCGCTACCTGGGACTGGGCATGGGAGGCATGGAGCGGGTCGCGGCGTTTCCCCTCCTGGTGTGGACGCTGGTCGCCGGCATCCGCGGCCTGTTCCACCAGGCAGCCCGTAGGCACGACGCGGGCGGCGACTGGCGCCTTTCAGCTGAGGTGGCAGAGCCATAGCCTTCGCCGCGTGTCGGACAGGACTCGCACGGTGAGGGCCGGTCCTCCCCCCCCTTCAGCGGACCGGCGTGAGCGCCAGGATCGCCATGTCGTCGTGCCGTCGGCCCCCGGTCCAGTCGGTGACATCCGCGACGAGCGTGTCCACCACCTCCGACGCCGTGCGGAAATCCCGGCCGGCCAGCCCCGTGCGGGGTTCGTAGTAGGTCCCGTGCCGGTCGCGCGCCTCGGTGACGCCGTCGGTCACCAGCAGCAGGTAGTCCCCCTGGTGGAAGGGGAAGGTGTCACAGCCGGACACGCCGACCCCCTCCGGCATCCCCAGCCCCAGGGGAAGCCCCGGAACCGAGGGCTCCAGCGACATCACCCGGCCCCCGCGGATCAGATACGGCGGCGGATGACCGCGGTGGTGCAACCGCACCCACCCCTCCTCCTCGCCCACCTCGACCAGTACGGCGGTGGCGAACTGCTCCGGTGCGTCCGGCTGGTCACCGACGTCCGCCGCGAACCGGGCCAGGGCCTGGTCCATGTGGACCGCGAGCTCCCGCAACGTCGCCGCCTGATCCGCCGCCTCGCGGAAGGCGCTGGTCGCCACGGCCATGGTGGACACGGCGGGCAGCCCCTTGCCCCGTACGTCCCCGATCAGCGCCCGCACCCCGTACGGCGAACTGCGCACCGCGTAGAAGTCCCCGCCGATCAGCGCTTCCGCGTGCGCGCACTCATAGCGGGTGGCCACCGACACCGCCCCCACCCGCGCGGGCGGCAGCGGCAGGACCGCCCGCTGCGCCACCTCGGCCACGGCGCGCACCGCCGCGAACCGCTGCCCCTGACGCTGGACCACCCACTTCAGCCACAGCGCGATCGCGCTGATCACCGCCACGTCCAGCAGGTTCACCACGAGCGCCGTCAGCGGGCGGTTCACCAGCACATCCACGCACACCACCAGCACACACGCGGTGATCGCGGTGACCGCCGCGCCCCGGAACCTCAGCACCATGCAGGCCGCGAGCGGGCCGGCGGACAGCAGGGGCAGCCCGGCGTACGGCACCGGCCCGAAGACGTCCAACGCCACACCGCCGATCAGCAGCAGCACCGGGACCACGGCCAGCAGCCCGGCCCAGCCGCCGCGCGCCTTCGCCACCGACCCGCCCACCCCGCCCCGGCGCGCACCGGCTCCTCGGCCACCGGCCCTCACCTCGCCCGCCATCCGCGCTCTCCCGCTCCGTGTCCCGCCTACGGCGGCGAGAGGGTGTTCTCCCGCCCATACCGCCATACCCAACGGCTCGGACGGAGTGCGGGAGGCTGAGCCACATGGGGGAGAGGGAACCGCACCGGCCGAACGTATATTCCAACAACGCGGAGAGAATTCCCGGTGTCCTAGAGCTGAACACGAAATGGGAATCGAAAAGATCGGTGAACCGGGCATGGGAGTGGCACAACCCGGCGCGGATTTTCCCCGTCGAAACGGGTGATCGGAAATCAGATCCACTCCCCACGGAGGTCTTTCGTGTCCACCCTTGGCCCGCGCTCCCGTCGCGTCCGCCCGGTCGGTGTCGCCGCCTTACTGGCCGTCGCGGCCAGCACCGGACTCCTCGCCTGGAACGCCCAGGCCGCCACCTCGCCCGCGTCGTCGTCGCCGGTGTCGTCGTCCCCGGTGTCGTCGGCCGCGTCGCCGGCCACCGTGACCGTCACCGACGGAGCGATGGCCTACACGGCGGCCGACGGCCAGACCAACAAGCTCACCATCAAGCGGGTCGGCGAGACCGACACCACGCTGACCTTCGGCGTCGACGACGTTGTCGAGATCACCGCCGGCACCGGCTGCGCCCACCTCACTGCCACCGACCTGACGTATGTGACCTGCACCGTGCCCGTCCCCGACCCGGACCACGGCGGCGACCAGGGCAACGTCGAACTCGGCGACGGCAATGACAGCGCCAAGGTCTCCGGCGGCGATGTGAACGTCGACGGCGGGAACGGCGACGACACCATCAGCGGCGCCTCGGTCGCGGTGGGCGGCGACGGCGCCGACACCATCAGCCACGCCACGAACGCGAACGGCAACGCCGGCGACGACACCATCACCGACTCGTACGCGGTATGGGCCGGGGACGGCAACGACACCGTCATCGGCGATGACGTGGCCAACGAGATCTATGGCGGCCCCGGCGACGACTACCTCGACGGCGTCGGCAACGATGACTCGATCGACGGCCAAGAGGGCGACGACACCATCAAGGGCGGACCGGGCAACGACTACCTCTTCGGCGGCCCCGGCCAGGACGACATCGACGGCGGCCCCGGCGACAACGTCATCGACCAGGACGGATCCATCCCCGAGGGGTTCTGAGGGGTTCCTCTGACACCTGAACAACAGGACGGCCCGGGTCGACGACCCGGGCCGTTCCGCCGCGAGCACCCACCGGGGTCCACGGCGCACATGCCGTCGCGCCCGCACGGCAGCATGTCGCTGAAACGGGCGCTGATGGTCACAAACGGCCGCGCGGGGAACAGCCGTCCCGGCGGGAGGGTTGCATCGTCCGAGGGACCGGCGCCGTACGGCGGGGAAACGGAGACGGAAACGGAGACGGCAAGGTCGTCCGCCCCCACCAGGATCCGGGCCCCAGGATCGCGGTACACCCGCCGCGCGTTTGGATTGAGACTTATTTCTCCAGGAGGACTGTTCCATGACTGACCGGCCCTTGACTCTCATGGCAGTGCACGCCCATCCCGACGACGAGGCCACCGGAACCGGAGGAGTCCTCGCGCGGTACGCGGCGGAGGGCATCCGGACGGTTCTCGTGACGTGTACCGACGGCGGTTGCGGTGATGGACCGGGGGGTGTCAAGCCGGGCGACCCCGGTCATGATCCGGCGGCCGTCGCCTTGATGCGCCGTCAAGAACTCAAGGCGAGCTGTGACGTCCTCAAGATCAGCGATCTGGAGATGCTGGACTATGCCGACTCCGGGATGATCGGCTGGCCGAGCAATGACGCCCCCGGATCCTTCTGGCAGACCCCCGTGGAGGAGGGCGCCGCCCGCCTCGCGGAACTCATGCGGCACTACCGGCCCGATGTGGTCGTCACCTATGACGAGAACGGCTTCTACGGCCACCCCGACCACATCCAGGCCAACCGCATCACGATGGCGGCGCTGGAGATGACCACGCTGACACCGAAGGTGTACTGGACGACGATGCCCCACTCGATGATGCGGCGGTTCGGGGAGACCATGCGCGAGTTTCAGGAGGACGTGCCGGAGCCGGATCCCGCCGAGGCCGCCGCGATGGCCGAGATCGGCCTCCCCGACGATGAGATCACCACGTGGGTGGATACCACCGCGTTCAGCGGTCAGAAGTTCGATGCGCTGGCCGCGCACGCCAGTCAGGGCGAGAACATCTTCTTCCTCAAGATGGGCAAGGAGAGGTTCGGCGAGCTGATGGGCATGGAGACCTACCTACGGGTCAAGGACACCACCGGCGCCGCCGTACCCGAGAACGACCTCTTCGCCGGGTTGCGCTGACACTTTCCGGAGGACAACGGCTCGTGCGTCCTCGGCATGGAAGCGGGGTCCTGCGTACGGTACGCAGGGCCCCACGGACATGCACGGGATCCAACCTCAGCCCGGCCCAAATCCTAGGGTCAGGGCCGTCGGCCGGGCTCTGATCACGGCTTCCGGTAGACCACCACATAACTGCCCTCCGCCGTGAACGGCGCACGCGACCAGCCGTTCCAGCGACCTTCCAGTTGGAGGCCCGCCATGCGGGCCATCAAGTCGAGCTCGGCGGGCCAGGCGTAGCGGAAGACCATGGGGTACAGCTTGGTGCCGGTCTCCGTGATGGCGATGTACTGGCGGGTCACCGTCTGCTCCACCCGGTCGAACTGGGAGACGCGGAGCACGACCTGGTCGAGTGCCACTTGCAGGGGGTCGGTCGACTGAGGCTTGATGAGCCGGTGCGGATCGGGCACGAAGAGTTGCAGGACCAGGGCTCCGCCGGGGGCCAGCCGGGCCGCCGCGTTCTGGAAGCAGCGCAGTTGGTCGTCCTGGGTGCGCAGGAGGAAGAATGTGTGCTGGACGGCGTAGACGAGGTCGAAGGGGCCGTCGACGGCCACGTCGGCGAAGTCGCCTCGCACGGACCGCACTTGGGCGCCCTCGGGCTTGTCGGCCAGTTGCCGGAGCATGGCGTCGGAGGCTTCGATACCCGTGACGCGTACGCCGTTTCGCGCCAGCGGTATGGCGACCCGGCCGGTGCCGACGCCGAGTTCCAGGGCTTGTCCGGGCTTGGCCACGTCCAGGAGGAAGGCCACGGCGGCCTCTTCGTCCTTGGCGACCGGCCAGCCGATGGCGTCATGGTCGACCATGCGGTCTCCGTAGGTCGACGCCTCATATCCCTGCACGTGTGCGCTCCTCTCGTTGTCTACGTCAGTCTTCGTCAGTCTTCGTCAGCCTTCGGAGACGTCCTGGCGCGCGCCCAGCAGGCCCCGGGCCGCCAGCGGGACCAGAGCGAGGGTGAGCCCCGCGGACAGCAGCAGTCCGCCGCGTGCGTCGAGTGCGCCGACCACCGGTCCGCTGAGCGGGAGTCCGACCGGAGCCGCCAGGGTCGATCCGGTCGTCCACAGCGTGATGACCGGTTGTTGTTCCTCCGGCCGGAGCGCCGACTGGACGAAGGTGTAGGCGATCGGCGTGAACGGGGCATAGACGAGTCCCCCAAGAGCGAAGGCGCAGGCCGCGACCGGTAGGGAGGTGGCCAGGCCGAGGATCACGACCGAGGCGCCCCACAGGGCGATCACGGAGACGAGGACGGCTTGCTGGGGCAGCCTGCGCAGCCGGTTGGTGAGGGCGCCGCCGATCAGTGCGCCGGCTCCGAAGGCCGTCCAGATGAAGCCCAGGGTGTTTCCGTCGCCGTGCAGGTCCTCCTTCGCCAGCAGCGGAAGCGCGACCTCCACGGGCATATAGGAGAGGTTGAACAGGAAGACCACGGCGAACAGACGGGCCGCCATGGGGTGCAGTCGCAGGATGTGCCAGCCGGATCGCGAGGCCCGCTCCTTGCGTGCCGCCCCCGGCTGCGGCGGCACGACGAGAGAGACCACCCCCAGCAGGACGAGGAAGCTCGCGGCTTCGAAGAGACAGGCGATGCCCGCGCCGAAGACGACGGTGACCGCGCCACCGAGTGCCGGGCCGACGACGTAGAGGGCGACGCTGTTGGCGAAGCCCAGCAGTCCGTTGACGGCGTAGAGCTCCTCCTTGTCGGCCATTCCGGTGGCGACCAGGCGCCGGGCGCTGGAGGCCGGCAGGTGCAGGACCGACCCCAGCATCAGGGCGGCCACCATGACCCAGATGTCGATCCACTCGACGAGGGCGGCCAGGCCCACCACCGTGAACAGCGCGGTGCGCAGGGCGCTGTCGGTGATGACCACGCCGCGGATCGGCAGCCGCAGCCGTCCGAGGCCGACACCCAGGGCGATCACGGTGGTCAGCACATACGGTGCGGTCATCGTCAGGCTGACCGCCACGGGCGCGGAGAGTGCGCCGTGATGGCGGATCGCCAGCAGCGGCAGCGCGATCAGCACGATGCCGTCGCCCACGCTCGAGACCACATAGCTGGCCAGCAGTGCCGCGAGGCGCGGGTTCCGCCTGAGGAGCTGCGGATACGAGGGGCTTTCCGGCGAGGGCGACGCGTCCGCGGCCTCGTCGGTGCTTTTGGTGGTCACCGTCGTGTCACCTCCTCCGCGGGCGCCGGCTGGAAGGACAGGTCGGCGGCCCAGAGGGTGTGGGGCGTCAACCGCGCCCAGCGGGAGGACGAGGCATCCTCGAGGCTGAAGCGCGGGTCCCACAGTTCCTCTCGCTCGCCCAGGTACCGGGTGAGCTTGCGCCGTCCGCGGTCGGTGTCGAAGTCGACCACGCTGCCGTGGCCGCGTGCCACGACCTGGAGCACCCGGCCGGTGGTGAGTTCGCAGGAGTCCACCACGAGTTCGAAGACCGGGTTGTCGCCGAGCCGTTGCTCGAGTCGGGACCAGGGGCCGGTGAGCACCCAGAACGAATGGTCCTCCCAGAGAAACCACACGGGCCGCACGCGTGGCCCGTCCGTGGCGAGGCGGGCGACCAGCGGACGGGCCAGAAACGCCTCGACGTCGAAGGGGGCCTTGTCCATCTCGGGAAACGCGCCGTTTTTTCTGGTCAGTTTCACTCTCGCCGGTCCTCGATGCTGTTGTGCCAGGCGCGGGCCAACCGCTCCACGGCTTCCGGCATGTCCTCGGCCCGCGCACAGGAGAACGACAACCGCAGGGTGGTGCGGTCGGGATCCGTCGCGTAGAAGTCGGACCCCGGTACGTAGGACACCCCCTCCTCGAGGGCGGCCGGCAGCAGCCGGGTGGTGTCGGTGCCCCGGGGAAAGCCGGCCCAGACGAAGAAGCCGCCGTGGGGGACTTCGAAGTCGAGAATCGAGCCGAAGGCCCCGGTCAGGGCGGACACCAGCGCGTCTCGGCGCTCGCGGTAGATGCCGCGCGCCCGGTCCAGCTGGGCCGCCAGGAACGCGGAGTCCCGTACGAGCTCGTGCACTACCCCCTGTATCAGATGTGAGTTGCCCAGATCGGCTGCCTGCTTGAACTTCATCAGGACATCGACGAGCGACGGCGGGGCGATCACGTAGCCGAGGCGTGCCGCGGGAAAGAGCACCTTGGAGAAGCTGCCCATGCGCACGGTGTTCTCCGACGGAGGCGTGGCGGAGAGCGGGCGGGCGGGCGGGTCGTAGTGGAGTTCCCGGTAGGGGTCGTCCTCGACGAGCACGCATGCGTACCGCTCGGCGAGGTCGGCCAGCCGGTCGCGTCGCGGTGCGGTGAGGCTGGCGCCCGTCGGGTTGGCGAAGGCCGGAACGACGTAGATTATCTTGATGCGTGGTTCCGCGGCGAGTACCGCCTCGAGCCGCGAAAGGCCCTGGTCCGAGCCGATCGGGATGTCCACCACACGGGCCTGGAACAGGCGGAAGACCTGTAGCGCGCCGAGATAGCTGGGTCTGTCCACGACGACTACGTCCCCGGGGTCGAGCAGCGCCTTGCACAGGAGGTCGAGCCCCTGCTGCGAGCCATGGGTGAGCAGCACGCGGTCGGCCTCGTACGACCGGCCGGATGCGGTGGGGACCTGGGCCGCGATCCAGGACCGCAGTGCGGGCAGGCCGCTCGCGTCGCCGTACTGGAGGGCGGCCGGGTCCCGTTTCAGCAGGCGGGTGGTGACCTCGGTGAACTCTTGCGAGCAGAAGGTCTCCGGGGCCGGACTGCCGGCTGCCAGGGGGATCACGTCGCTGGTTCCGGTGAGCCGGAGTACGGCTCCGATGGCGGAGTCCGCCAGGTGTCCGGTGCGCTCTGCCAGAGCGGGAAGCCGTGTGGGGGTGCCGACGGACGTCACTGGGTTCCGCCTCCGTTCTCTCGCGCGGCCGCGCAGATCCGGCGTGGCGTGCGCTGCCGGAAGATGACCGTGTAGGGGACGTCCATGCCGTGTTGTTCGAGCAAGGCCCGCCGCACCCGGGCGACGCCCAGCGAGTCTCCGCCGAGACCGAAGAAGTCGTCGTGCGCGCCGATGTCCGCGACGCCGAGGATCTCCTCGAAGACGTCGATGACCCGACGCTCGGTGTCGTCGCGGGCCTCGGCCCGGTGGCCGCGGAGCACATTGCCCGGCGCGGGTTCCGGGAGGCGCTTGCGGTCGGCCTTGCCGCTGGGCAGCAGGGGCAGGGCGGCGAGTCGTACCAGCACGTTGGGCACCATCGGGGTCGGCAGCCGCTCGGCCAGCGAGTCGATCACGCTGTCGGGGGCCATGTCGTCATGGTCGGTGACCAGATAGCCCACGAGCCGGGGGCGGTCCGCTTCCCCGGTGTGGATCGCGGCCGCCGCGGCTTTGACACCGGGGTGGGCGAGGAGTGCGGCCTCAACCGCCGCCAGGTCGACACGGGCTCCGGCGACCTTCGGATCGCCGTCGCGCCGGCCCGCGAACTCCACTTCGCCGTCCGCCGCCACCCGGACCAGATCACCGGTGCGGTACATGCGGTGGCCGGCGCCGAGAAAGGGGTCGGGCAGGAAGCGCTCCGCGGTCTGGCCGGGGTCGCCGAGGTAACCACGGGCCAGCCCCCGGCCGCCGATGAAGAGCTCCCCGACCTGCCCCTGGGCCACGGGGGCCAGTTCGTCGTCGAGGACGTGGACGCGGGTGCCCCGGATGGGGTGTCCGACCGGAGGGAGGCGTCCGGGGGCCGCCGCGGCGGGGTCGAGCCATGCGGCGAGGCGCACACTGGACGCCTCGGTCACGCCGTACGAGTTGACCACGTCGAAGGGCAGGTCCCGGGGCCAGACACGCAGCTGCTCACCGCCCGCCACGAGGACTCGCAGCGGGCAGGGGTCGGGCCAGTCGACACCCAGCAGCCGCTCCGCGAGCCCGGTCACGACGATGCTCCAGTTCACGCCGGACCGTACCAACCAGTCGCGGAGGGTGGAGCCCTCCCACACGGTTCCCTCCGGCGAGATCGCCACCGCGGCGCCCGCGGTGAGCGGAGTCCACAGTTCCCACCGTGAGATGGCGAACCCGGGGGATGCCAGCCAGCTACCGCGGTCCTCGGGGCGGATGGCGAAGGCGCCGTGGGACCACTGGGCTTCGTTGACGATCCCCGTGTGCGGTACGGCGACCGCCTTGGGACGTCCTGTCGAGCCGGAGGTGAAGTAGATGTACGCGACGGTGCCGTCCTCCCCGGGCGGCGGTGCGGGCAGGTCGTCGAGGGGATCGGCCGCTGAGGGCACGGCGATCTCCTCGATGGTCTCCGCAGGACCCACGGTCGCGCGGACGCCCGCGATGCGGAGCATGTCCGCGACCCGGGCCCGAGGCAGATCCGTCGCCACGGGCACACAGATCCCGCCCGCCCGCCATACGGCGAGCGTGGCGATGACGTGCTCCGCGGAACGGGGCACGGTGACGGCGACCCTGGTGCCGCGGTCCACGCCGTGCTCAGTGAGGCGCCTGGCCAGGGACAGCGCCCGCCGGTCGAGTTCGCGGTAGCTGATGGCGGTGTCACCGTCGAGCAGCGCGGGCCGGTCGGGCACGCGCCGGGCCGCCTGGTGGACGAGGTCATGGGTGCCCTGGCCGGTGGTCATGCCCGCACCTCCCCGATCGGGGTCTCCCGCTCTCGCAGCAGTCGCTCCAGGTTGCGGCGGTGCGTATCGGTGAAGCGCCGCGCGCTCGGCGGGGTGAAGACCGCGCGGTTGTACGTCATCTCGCCATCGAGGCCGGTCGGACCGATGTACAGGGTGGGCACCGCGTTCTGGCCGTAGACGTGGGCGTACCGGTCGGCGTCCAGGTCGATGCTGTAGCAGGTCTCGTGCGCGAAGGAGAAGGGGCTGACCTCGGCCTCGCCGAGCCGTTTCGGGGGTCCCAGGTCCGTGGAGTGCACACTGCCACGCACCCACACGTGGTACAGCGCGCGGGCGGGCCAAGGCCGTCGGGCTGTGAAGCCGGGGTCGACCGCCTCGGCGATGACCCGATAGGGCAGCAGATGGTCGTAGACGTCGAGCACGGTGTCCCGGACGCGCTCCAGGTGTTCTCCGAAGGTGTGCTCGGGACTCACCTCGACCGGTAGGAGCACCAGGTCGGCGAAGTGTCCTACGGCATTGAGGTCCGCCTTGAGTTCCAGCCGGGTCAGTGAGGAGCCGACCACGATCCGCCGTGCCCCGCAGATACCGGCAAGGGCGGCGGTGTAGGCCGCGACGTGGATGAGGTACGGCGTCACACCCGCCTGCCCGCGCAGATCGGCCAGTTCCGCTGTCGGCGCCCGGACGCTGAAGGGTTCCGTCTCCCGGAGGAACACCGGTGGTGGGGCCGCGGGGTAGTCGGTGGGAACGTCGAGGGGTGCGGGCAGCGGAGTGAGGACCCGCCGCCAGTAGTCCAGGTGTGTCTCCGCGGCCTTCGGCAGCTCGCGGGCCCGGCGCACGAAGTCCCGGTACTGGTCCTGCCGCTCGGGAGGCGGCAGTTCCTCGTACGCCTCGGCCAGATGCCGGATGACGAGCTGCACCGAGGGTGCGTCCAGCATGAGGTGGCTCACGGAGAAGACCAGCACATGTTCGCGCGGAGTGCGACGCACCAGCGTCGCGTGCCACAGCGGACCCTGGACGTAGTCGAATACGCGGTCGCACTCGCCGTTGGCGATCAGTTCGCACAGCCGGTGCTGTTCCTGGTGCGGCACGCCCGAGAGATCGACCATGGCGAAGGGCAAGGGCTGGGGCTGGGCGTCCCATGGATCCTGGATCTCCTGGCGCGGCGCGTCCGAGATCTCGTCGAGGGTGGTGCGCAGCGTGTCATGCCGTCGGCGGACGGTGTTCAGCGCGCGTTCGAGCCGGTCGGCGTCAACGGGCCCGCGCAGCGTGTACGCCAGGCAGACATTGCTCTTGGTCCGGCCCGGTTCGCCGGGGTGCATAAACCGCAGGCTCTCCCACAGCCACTCTTGCTGCGGGCTGAGCGGGACCGGATCACTGGGCCGGCTCATGCGTTTCCCGCGAGTTCCGGGAGCACCCGCTCACCGAGGAGTCGTACCGCACGCATGGCCTCGGCGTGCGAGACCGACCCGAACCGCAGCTGAAGACTCAACTCGGCGCCGGGATAGAGCTTTGCGACCCGGTGCAGGGTCGCGGTGGCCTCCGGCACGCCACCCACGATGATGTTGTCAGCGGCCATGAGGTCGGCGACGGTGGTCCTGCGCGCGGCTTCCTCCATGCGCTCGTAGCCCGGGTACTCGTCCGAGGTGACGCCACGCCAACTGCCGTATGCCTCCAGTTGTTTGTCGCGGTATGCCGCATAGTGTTCTTCGGCGCGTGCTACGGCCTCGCTCTGGGTCTCGGCCACGTAGCAGTGGTAGCTGACGTGCAGCCGGAAGTCGGGCGAGTGACCGTGCGCGAGGCGGGTCCTACGGTGCAGATCGAGCAGTCCGCTGAGCTTCTCATGGCTGGCCACCACCGGAATGATCATGAGGTGGTAGCCCCGCTCGGCCGCCCAGGTGAAGGTCTCGGGCGACGTGGTGGCAGCGATGAATATGGGCGGGTGGGGCTGCTGGACGGGCCGGGGCAGCATGGCCGGTAAGGGACCGAACTGGTGGAACCGGCCTTCCCAGCGGAAGTCCTCCGCCGACCAGAGTCGTTCGACGGCTTCGACGCCTTCCTCCAGCCGGGCGCGGCTGTCCACCATGCGTACGCCGAACGCGTCGAACTCGGAGGGCAGAAAGGCCCGCCCGAACCCCGCGT
Organism: Streptomyces javensis; assembly: GCF_039525925.1. Lineage (NCBI taxonomy): Bacteria > Bacillati > Actinomycetota > Actinomycetes > Kitasatosporales > Streptomycetaceae > Streptomyces > Streptomyces javensis. The sequence continues at coordinate 12,206 of NZ_BAAAIF010000086.1, forward strand.
CGAGGCGGCCGTGGGAGAGGTTGTCGAGCACGGACAGCGAGGCCGCCAGCTTGATGGGATGCGTGAACGCGGGCGTGACCGCCCCGGTGACCAGCCGGACCCGTGAGGTCCGTCGGGCGATGGCCGACAGCAAGGACACCGGATCCGGGCTGTATCCGCCCCATTCATGGAAGTGGTGCTCGACCAGTTTCACATGGCTGAAGGAGAGGCGGTCGGCCAGCTCACTCAGCTCGATCATCTCGTCGTAGAACCGCGCACCGGGCATTTCGGCGGGGCCCACGGTGGGCAGGAAGTTGAGCCCGACGTCCATGTCACGCCCCACGGGCGCATGTCGTCTCGTACAGGTTCCGGTACTGCTTCTCGGTGAACTCCAGCTTCGCCAAGGCGCGCGCTGTGTCCAGGGCAATCTCATGGGGAATGAGTCGCGGTGTGCCGACCGCCTCGGCCATGAGCTGTGACTGGGCGCAGCGTTCCATCACGATGAACAGCCATACCGCCTCACCGATGGTGCGGCCGCCCGTCAGGAAGCCGTGATTCTGCATGATCACCGCCGTGCCGTCCCCCATGGCCTCGATGACCTCCTTGCCCTCCTGCCGGGCGTTGACGAGACCGGTGAACCGGTCGTAGAGGCCGTGCCGCCGGTAGACGACGCAGGCGTCCTGGGTGATCGGGTCGAGCAGCCGTCCCAGGGACGACCAGGTCTTGCCGTACATGGAGTGCGTATGGGCGAAGGCCGCCAGGTCCGGCCGGTTGCGGTGCAGTTCACCGTGGAGCGGATCCACCGAGGGGTTGAGTTCGCCGGAGCCTTCCAGGACGGTCCCCTCGCCCCCCACCAGCAGCAGGTCGTCGACCGTGACCTGGTGGAAGTCCAGACCGAACGGATTGACCCAGTAGGCGTCCGGGCGCTCCGGGTCCCGCACGCTCACATGGCCCGCGATTCCCTCGCTGTAGCCCAGTGCGGCGAGCAGGTGTATGCCTTCCACCAGGGTCTGCCGCAGCGCCTGGCGCTCGTCTCGATCGGGCATCGTGCATCCCCTCATCTCTCAGTCACGTGCGGACGCGTCGTATACGCAGCGGAATCCGACCTCGTTGTGCCGGTCGGTCAGCAGGTCCTTGCCGCGGTAGAAGGTCGACAGGCACACGGGGGGAGACGTCCAGGTGCCACCGCGCAGGACGTGGAACGCCTCGGGACGGTTCATGAACTCCTGGCCGGTGCGTCCCTTGAAGAAGGGGGCCATGTCCGCTCGGGTGAAGAAGTTGGTGCGGGTGATCTCCCAGACGTTCCCCGCCATGTTCAGCGCGCCGTACGGGCTGGCCCCGGCCGGATGGGAATCGGCGGCCGCCACCGGCTTTTCCGGCCAGGCGACCGTGGTGGTGACCAGGAGTTCCTCCAGATCGGCCAGGTCGTGGACATCGTTTCGGCCGTACGCCGTGAAGACGCACCGCGCCTTGTCGTCATTCCAGGTGTCACCCCAGGGGTAGACCCTGCCATCGGTTCCGCGAGCCGCCTTTTCCCATTCGTTCTCGGAGGGGAGCCTGCCGCCGGCCCAGCGGGCGAAGGCGTAGGCGTCGTACCAGTCGACGCCGACCACCGGGAGCTCCGGTTCGTTGAAGCGCGGGTCGTGCCAGTGGGCTGGGGTGTAGTCCTTGCCCTCCGGCTCATCGGGGTGAGCGAATTCCTTTGAGTCTTGGGCGGCTTCGAGGAACTCCGCATACCGGGCGTTCGTCACTGTCGTCCGGTCGATGTAGTAGGCGGGGAGTTCCTCGGCTCGCAGGGGATTGTCGGAATCATCCATCTGGAACGGGCCGACGTCGGTCACCCTGGCCCCGGCGACGAAGGGACCTGCGGGGACCAGGACGACATCCCGCAGATCGGGTGCGCGTCTGGCGCTGACCACTTGCGCCCGCAACTCGGCGAAGTGGCGGTCCTCGAGCTCACGGAGCTCCTCGGAGTCCGTGGAGCCGAAGAAGTCGAGCAGGGCCCGCTTGGTGAAGGCCGCACCGCAGCCCACCGGTTTGCGCGCGTAAGCGGGCTTGGTGAAATTGCTGGGCCACCCCGAGACGCGGATCATATGCGACACCGCCTCCGGGATCCGGTGCTCACCGGCGACCTTGATAGCGGTGAACGCGACCCAGTCCACATCGTCATGGATCGCCTCGCAGATCGCCGCCCGCGCCTCGGGAGCGGCGACGAAGCGGGAGGCCAGCGTCTCCACGGCAAGACGCCGCACGTTCCAGTCCGCATGCCCTACCGCCCACGCCGACAGTTGCCCCAGGGAGAGATCCTCCACCGCCGCATCGGCCAGCTCCTTCTCAATCTGCTGAATCCGATTGCGGTATTCCTGGCCTTGAAGAGCCGCTATCGATTCTTCCTCGAACAGTCCGCGCAGCATTCTCCCACCCCCGCCTCGTCCCTGATCTCCGATGGGCGCCGGGAGAGCGCGGTCGGTCTCCCGGCACCCTTACTTGTCAGTCACGACGATTACCACTTCGTCGCCGACTCGCCCGCCTCGCGGGACGCCAGGAAGTCCTCGGTAGTCACCTTAAATCACCACCTTTCTCTGCCGGTCGGATGGTTCATCAAGGCCACGCCTGGAGCGCGGCCGATCATGGGAACGCCGCAGCCGTTCACGGCGATTCGGGAGATCTCGAAATAACGGTCACGGGGAGACAAACATGGAAAACACGCCGCGGATGGAAACGAAAGATCACTCCGATTCGGGGTTTCCGGCATCCGGAAGGGATCCGGAATCTCCTCCCCCGGATTCGCGGCCTCTTGATCTCCCATATACACGGGCCATGACTCTATGCACGTCCCATCGAGTGCGCACAGATTCATTTCAGGCGGCCTGATCCATACGAGGGCACGAAGGATGCGTCGATCTTCTGGAGCTTGATCGAATTCATCCCTTTGCCTGGTGGCACAAGAGGTGCGCGTGCTCGGTGCGCTTGAACGCCATTGAGGAGGTCGGCGGATGGCTAGCCGTGAGAGGTACAGTTCAGGCCAGGTAGGGTGGGCCGGCGGTCGGAGACATGGCCCAATGAAGCGCTTTTTACCAGGCGATGGGGATATGACAAACTCGGCCGCTCCGTCAATTCCGGACGGCCCGGCGCCAAGCGGTACGGCGACTACTCCGACCTGTGCTGCCGGAACTGTACACGGTCACCGAAAACGTCAATCACCGACGCCCGAAGCATAAGGGAGCCTTTCCTGCCTTGCTTGGTGGCAACGGGCGGGCCATCGGCGGGAGCACCTTGGCCATCGTGCGGGTCCCCGTCGATCCGGCGCGGTTCGCCCCCCCCGGGTGTCGACGGTCTCGGTCCACGCCCTCCGGATCTACGCAATCGCGCGACGACAGCTGCCCGCCGTGGCAAAATCTCCCGCATGGGGGATGTGCATCTGACTTTCGACGACGGCTCCACCGTGCGCCTTCATCTCGCGCCCACGACCGGTGCCACTCGGGCCCCGGCGGATGGCTCGCAGCACGGGAGCAGGACGGGCGAGCCCTCTGATCTGGAACTGCCGGAGGATTTCGGCAGCGCCCAGCCAGTGAGCGTCGGCAGCCGCGCCGCGCGGACACTCGCCCGCGGGGGCGATGTTCTGACCCAGGCTCTGAACCCACTGGGCGGTGTCCTCAGCAGTATCCACCAGTCCTTCTCCCAGTTCGCCGCGCGCCCTGACGAGGTCACCGTGGAGTTCGGCGCGACACTGGGCAGCGACCTGAGCCTGGGCGTCTTCTCGGGCAAGGGCGAGGCGAGCTTCACGGTGAGCGCCACGTGGAACCTCTCCGAGCGGCCGACTGCCGCTCCCCCCTCCTCCGGCGGTTCCGCCACCGGGGCATCGAGTTCCGTGACGTCGTGACGGGCGGAGGCCGAGCGTGAGCGGGGCACGATCCGACGCGGCGTTGCACCAGGCTTTCGTATCGGTGCGAAGCCGGGTTCAGCCCGTCGGCGCCGGCGTCCTCATCACCCAGAGTCTGGTACTCACCTGTGCGCATGTGGTCAACAGCGCACTGGACCGGGATCGTTTCACGCAGGCAGTGCCCGACCGGAATCAGGTGGTCAGGCTGCGCATGCCGCATGTATCGGCCGGACAGGAGTTCCATGGCCGCGTCGTCCCGGAGATGTGGCGGCCGCCGAGGGCCAGGCGGAGCGGGCCGGCCCAGCCGCCTCCGCCGGGCACGCTTCCCTACTACGGCGATCTGGCAGTGCTGGAACTCGACTTACCCGCGCCCACGGGCGCGGAGCCTGCCCCCTTTCTCGCCCACCGGGACGGCGGCGAGGTCCTGGCACTCTGGACCAGCGGTCATGAATTGCCCACCGTGCGCGCGGTGCCCCGCGTTTCCTCCGTGCCATGGATCGCCCTGGATGTCGTCGGAGGCCGGGTCGCGAAGGGATTCAGCGGCGGCCCCCTATGGGACCGGGAACGCCAGGCCGTGGTGGGGGTGGTGGTCGCCGAGCACGGGGTCGGCGACGCCCGTACGACGGACGCGACACGGGCGGACCACGATGGCCACCCGAAACCGTCGGCGGTTCTCCAGACGATGTACGCCATCGGGTTGCCCACCATCGAGTCGGAGCTGCCCGAGCTCCCGCCGGTCGCGGTTCCGATGGCGGCGCGCGGACGACAGCAATTACTCGCCGCGCTGGAGCAGTTGCTTCCCAATCCTCAGTGGGTGGCGGAGTGCACTCGATGGCTGTCGACGCGCCTGGGCCGGGCCACCGGTGACACCGCGGTCACGGACCCGGCCCGCCTCGTCGGCTTGGCCATGGGAGTACGGCGCGGCATCCCAGAGCTGCTGGACGTCGTCCGCACCCATCTTTCCGGGCGCGTCCCCTCCGCCGACCCGTATGGAACGCCAGGCTGGGCACAGCTGCTGCGGGTGGCCCGAGTGGTGAGCCCCCGCGAAATACTCACGCTCCGTCAGCAGCGAGATCTCACCGGACTGCTCGCCCACTGCCGCACGACCGACCCCGCGTCTCTGCTCCGCAGCGTCCTGCCGTACGCCGACGAGCTTCCTGCGGTGTCCTCGCCCGCACACGCCATGGAAGTCCTCGAGGGATACGAAGCGCCCGCCGGACAACCGATGCCGCCCCTGTTGCAGGGTGCCGTCCGCGTCAGCCTGGCGGAGCGCGAAGGCGGGGCCCACCCCTCGGACGACCTGGACGCCTGGGTGGAAATGGCCGCGGCCCGCTTCGGTATCCCGCTTGCGGGGGTCGAGCAGTTCCGCGCGGACGTGGCCGCCGAGGAACGGGTACCCGCTCGCGCCGACGCGGGCCGCAGGCCACACGCACCCCGGGTTCAGGTCGAGCTTCTTCCGGCGGCTCCGGGTAACCGGTTCACGTATCAGATCTGGGTCTGGACCGACGGGGGCAGACATGACGTCGTCCTCGCCCAGGACACCGAGGTCTCCAGCCATCACGTGGTGGAGTCCATCCGGCATGTGCTGCGCACCGAGGTGGAAGAGCACCCGGAGACGGCACTGGTGGAGTACTTCGTGGCGTCGGCGTGGCTGCGGCTGGAAGTGGACACCTGGCAGTGCCACGAAAATGGTCATGACGGAGCCTTCCTGCCCGGGATCACGCGCCGGGTCGTCCTCCGCAGTTCGCAACGGACGCGCGAGACATACGCCGGCTGGAAGCGACGCACGAAGGCGCTCGCCGCCTCACCTCACCTGGTGCTCGACGAGCGGAGCGCGGACCCGGCGGTCGCCCAGGCGGTATTGGAGATCAATCCGGACGCCGGAGTCGTGATCGTGTGCTGCGACCGGCAGCGTCAGAGTTCCGTCCTCCAGCAATGCATCCAGGCCGGAGTGCATACGGTGCTCTGGCACCGCCACGGCGATGGTGAGGACATCGCGGCCGAACTGGTGAATCTTGTCGAAGGCGTCGACCACCACGGCATTCCGGAAGCCGTGCGCATGGAGCGTGCCAAAGCGCTCGCGTGTCCGGAAACCCCCGTCCACCACGGCCGACAGCTCTCGCTCCTCCACGACGGGCCCGATCACAGACCCCCACCGCTGGCTCCCGACGCATGGACGCTGACCCACCCCTGACCGGAACCACGACCGTGACGAGAACCGTGACCGCTGGACCATCGAGGAGACCGTGACCGTGTCGCAGCAACCGCCCGCACCGCCGGACGACCACGGCGATCGGCCCGAGGAATGGTGGGTGTTCCGTGGCCCGGCCGAGCTGCCCGCCCCACCGCCCTGGCGGCGCGTGCCGACGTCCCGGCGCTCCGACCGACCGCGAACGTATCTGCTCAACCGCGACCAGGTGGCCGTGGTCAACGCGGCCTTGCATCTGCGCCGTCCTCTGCTCGTCACCGGACGCCCCGGGACGGGCAAGACGTCCCTGGCACACGCCGTGGCGGAGGACCTCGGACTCGGCGAGGTGCTGCGCTGGCCGATCAACAGCCGCTCCACCCTGGCAGACGCCCTCTACCGGTACGACGCGGTGGGCAGACTCCGCGAGGCGTCACTGCGCCGGGAACGGGAGGGGGCCGGACACGCACGGCACCGGCTCCGGCAGCGCGGCTCCCGGGCATCCGACATCGACAGCTACCTGCGGCTCGGCCCACTGGGCACCGCCCTCGCGGCCACGGGCGCCCCACGCGTGCTGCTCGTCGACGAACTGGACAAAGCGGATATCGATCTGCCCAACGATCTGCTGGTGGTCCTGGAAGAGGGCGAGTTCGAAATCCCCGAACTGGCGCGGCTGCCCGAGCACCAGCAGTCGGCCGACGTGCTCACCACCGGCAGCAGGAAACGCGCCCATGTCGAGCGGGGGATCGTGTCCTGCGAACATTTCCCGGTAGTGATCATGACCAGCAACGGGGAACGGGACTTCCCGCCCGCGTTTCTGCGTCGCTGTGTCCGGCTCGACCTCCCGGACCCGGACGAGTCCAAGCTCCGGGACATCGTCCGCCACAACTTCGGAGAGGCGGCCCTCACCGAGGCCAATGACCTCATCGAGACCTTTCTCCACCGCGCCGCCACCCAGACGCTCGCGACGGACCAGCTTCTCGCCGCCATCCACCTGCGGCTCACCGGCGCGGATCTGAGCCATGAGGAGCTCGTCAACGCGGTGATGCACCGCTTGGACGAAGCGCTCTCGACATGATCGAACGGCTGCGGCGCATCCTGGACGGCCTCGGCCATGACGTGGGAGCCACCGAACTCCTCGACGTCCTGTGGCTGGCGCGGGCCATGAAGGCCGGGCACGGCCCGGGCGACACCACCCCCACCGCGGATCCGCGGACAGCCGCGCCGCACACCCCAGCCGATACCGGCCCCGTGGATCCTCCCCATGCGTCGCCCCGGCCACCGGGCCCCTCCGACACGGCCGCCGGTCCGTACGCCACAGGCGGCGGCCGGGAAGTGTTCGGCACCGGAAGCGCCGGAAGCACACCCGGCAGGCCCGCGCGCGCCGTACGCGTCCCCGGCCCGCGAGCCCTGCCCGGCATGCACGGCCTGGCCAGAGCGATCCGTCCGCTCCGCGGCCACCGCGACCACCCGTACCGGGTCGTCACCGACATCGAGGCGACAGTACGGCTGACAGCCGAGTCCGGGGTCCTCGACGTCGTGCCGCGCCCTCTCCAGGAACTGCGGTACACCGCCGTACTGCTCGTGGACGACAGCCCGTCCATGCGGGTCTGGCGCACGACGGCGCGGGAGGTCAAGCGCCTTCTCGAGCGCAGCGGGGTCTTCCGCGACGTCCGGGTGCGCCGGTTCACACCCGGGGGGCGGGCGCCTTCCGTTGCCGCGCCACATTCGGAACGCTCTGTGGTGTTCGTGTTCAGCGACGGTGTGCACGCGGCCTGGCGGCGCCCGGCGATCAGCGCCGTCATCGGAGCGTGGGCCCGGACCGGACCGGTGGTCGCGCTGTCTCCTCTGCCCCGCCGCATGTGGCGCGGCACCGGCCTCGCCACCGAGCCCTGTCTGCTCACGGCCGCCCGCCCATTTCCGGGGAACGGAGATGTGGTGGCGCGGGACCCCCTGTCCCATGTCCCGATGGGGCCCGTGGGTCCGCCCCCGCTGCCGGTGGTGACACTCGCCGCCTCGTCACTGGCCACATGGGCCCGCTTCGCCGTCGGGCCCGGTGTGCCTCGGCTCATCGAAACGGCGTGGCCCGGGCGGTCCGGCGACGAGCGGGGCCGCTTGGGGAACGAGGAGCCCGCGGACGGGGCCTCAGCCGAACAGCTCATCAGGTGGTTCCGTGGCTCCTTCTCACCCGAGGCATATCAACTCGCCGTGCGCCTGTCCGCGATCCGGCCGCTGAACGTCCCTCTCATGCAGTTGGTACGGGCCGCCGCACTGCCGGCGAGCACACCGGCCCACGTAGCGGAGCTGCTGCTCGGCGGTCTGGTCATGCCTTCGGAGGGGGAAGAGGAAGCGGAGGAGCGCCGGCAGTGGCAACCGCCGGTGTCGCGGCTCCTGTGGCCGGAAGAATCCAGTTATGAGTTCAAGCCTGGTGTCAGGGAGCTGCTGTCGGCCGGTCTCAGCACGGAACAGTGCATCGACCTCGCCGAGACCGTCGGACGTGCCCTGGAGCCTTACGTGGGCAGGCTCCCCGCCTTCGCCGCGCTGATCGCGGACCCCCATGGCCAGAGCACGGTCTCGGAGGGGACGTCCGCGTTCGCCATGCTGGTGGGTCCCGTCCTGGAGAGGCTGTACCACGTCCAGGAGCCCGCGCTCGCCCCTGAGGCCGCCCGGCCCATGGCACGGTCCGTGCCCCTGGCCGAGCCCCGCGCGGAGACGGCGCCCCCACACGCGCCCGTGGCCCCGCTCCGATTCACCGTGCTCGGCCCACAGCTGGTGTGGCGCGGCAGCGCCGTGGCGGACACCGGCCCCTCGCGGCAGCGCGCGGTGCTCGCCGCCTTGCTGCTGCGCACCGGGCGAGTCGTCACCGCTGCCGAGCTGATCGACGGTGTGTGGGGCGACGAGGCTCCGATTTCCGCGCCACGGACCCTGCGCGGCTATATCGCGCGGCTGCGCGAGTCGCTCGCCCCTGACGTATCCGTATCCCACGAGTTCGAGGGCTACCGGCTGCGGAACCCCACCGGTGACCCCGTGGAACTCGATCTCGATCTGACAACCGTCGAGCAACTGGAAACCGAGGCATCCCGCGCCCGGCAAGCGGGGGACCTCACCGTGGAACGCGACCACCTGGCGGATGCCCTCTCGCACTTCAGCGGCGAACCCCTCGCCGGGATACCGGGGCCCTTCGCGGAGGGACAGCGCGCCCAACTCATGGAGTGGAGGCTCAATCTCCAGGAGCGGCTGTTCGCCGTCGAGCTGGAACGAGGGCGGCACACAGACGTCCTCGAAGAACTCCACGTCCTCTCCGCAGAGCATCCGCTGCGCGAGCGCCTCAGAACGCTGCTCATGCTGGCCCTGCACCACAGTGGGCGGCCGGCGGAGGCACTCGCCGTCTACGACGAGACACACCGACTGCTCAACGAGGATGTGGGGATCGATCCAGGTCCCGAGCTCGTCGCGGCACGCCGGTTCGTGCTGGGGCAGGGTGACAGACCACCGCTCTCCGCGCCGCCCGCGCAGCAGTCAGGGCCGACACCACGGACATTGCTGGCGTGGCTCGGGACGAAGGGCTGGCATTTCACCGTGCTCGGGCCTGTGCGGGCCCACCACGACGGTCAGCTGCGCAGCGTCGGCTCGCCCCAACAGCGGGCCATGCTGGCCGCCTTGCTGCTGCGGGAGGGCCGCTCGGTGACAACCGCCGAGTTGATCGACGGCATGTGGGGCGAGGAGCCACCCGACGCCGCCCTCGCGGCGATTCGGACCTACGCGTCCCGGCTGCGCAAAGCCCTCCAAGACTTTCCCACCGGTGATACGGAAGGCTACGCGATCCGGCTCAAACCCCATGAGCTGGACCTCACCGTGGCACGCGAGCTGGCGGAGGAAGCGCAGGCCGCCGTGGCAACGGACGATCTGCCGCGCGCCATCGCCCTCCTCGGCCGTGCCCTCGACATGTGGGACGGCGAGCCGCTGGCCGGCATTCCCGGCCCATACGCCGATACCGAGCGGATGCGCCTCCGGGAGTGGCGGCTGAAGCTCCTGGAGCGGCGTCTCAGCCTGGAGCTGGAGGTAGGACGCCATGCCGAGGCAGTCCCCGAACTGACCGCGCTGACTGTCGAGCACCCCTTGCGAGAGCGGCTGAGCGAGCTGCTCATGCTCGCGTTGTACCGCAGCGGTCGCCAGGCCGAGGCCCTCGCGGTGTACGCCCACCTCCGGCTCCTTCTCGCGGACGAACTGGGCGTCGAGCCGGGTCCGGCCCTCGCCGAACTCCAGCAACGCATCCTGCAAGCCGACGAACGGCTGGCCGGACCGATCCATACGGCGACAGCGGCCGTGCCTCCGCCGACGACCCTCGGCCCGGGAGACCTGACGGAGGCGGGGACGTCGCCGGGAAGCGGTCAGGACCGCCGACGGCCGTGGCGGTTCCGCATGTCCGACGACATCTCGGGCACACCGGTGGTCGCCGGCGACCTGCTGTACATCACGTCGTTCGAGGTGCACGCGCTCGATGTGGCCACCGGGCGGCGGCAGTTCAAAACGCGTAACGTGGCGTGGGCCATGGCGGTCGCGGACGGCCGTATCCACGCCTCCGACGGCCCGACTCTGTACGCGCTCGGCGCGAAGGACGGCGCGGAGCGGTGGCGGCGGTCGACGGACGGCTGGGTCTACTCCCTCACGGCCGACCGGGGCACGGTCCTGACCGCCACGCGAGGCGGCGACATCCAGGCTTGGGAGGCCGCCAACGGCGATCCGCTGTGGGAGACGCGGGGCGCGCAGACCGACTTCGAGACGGCCGAGGCCGGGCCGGTCATCCACGACGGCACGGTCTATGTGTGGGCCGACGCGCGACTGCGGGCCCTGGAGGCGCGTACGGGCGCGGAGCGCTGGTCGTGCCCGGTCGGCGACGCGGCGTCCTGCGGTGGCGTCCCGATCCGGCTGCTCCCGGCGCCCGACGGCGTCGTGTACGTCGCGGCCGGGACGCGGGTGCTGGCGATAGACGTCGCGCGCGGCGACGTGCGGTGGCGGTTCGAGGGGTCGGCGGTCTTCCTGTGTGCCCCCACGTACGTGCCGGGGCACACGGTCACCGGGGGCGGCGTGTACATCGCCGACCAGCTCGGCACGGTCTACGCGATGGACGCCGCCAACGGCCGTGACCGCTGGCGCGTCGCGACCGAACCCCGGCAGTCGACCGAGCCGGTGCTGGTGGCAGACGGGTCGGTGCATCTGGGCAGCGGCGGCGCGCTCTACACCCTCGACGCCGTCACCGGCACGCCCAAGTGGCGTTTCGGGGCGGGCGGCGAGGTCGTCGGCTCCCCCGTCGTCGCGGACGGCCGCATCCACTTCGGCTCCGCCGACCACTGCCTCTACACCGTGGACGCGGCGGGCGGCCGGCTGCGCTGGAAGCTGGCGACGGACGGCGAGATCACCGCCACGCCCGTGGCATCCGACGGTGTGGTGTACGTGTGCAGCAAGGACCGCTGCGTCTACGCGCTCGACGCGGCCAAGGGCGCCGGCCAGTCCCCCTCGGCCCGTCGGCAAGCGGCCGGGACCGGGTCCTCCGGGGGCTGAAAGGCACGGGCTGACGATGCGGCAGGAAATCCCTGTCAGAAGAGAGCGCGTAGGGCCCAGAGTCTGCGGTTCTCGACCAAGATCCACATCCCCGCCTCCGCGGGACGCGGCCATGCGGGTCGGGCCGGCTCAGGATGACTCCGGCCGCCTAGAGCAACAGGGTGATCGGCTCGACGACCTCGGCGCCCGAGGCGGACACTCAGAAGACCGATCGAAGACTGATGAGTCGGGCTGCCAGCGCCGGGTCGGGGTCCCGGCGCGCCGGTCAGGACCCCGTTTCGGTGTCGGCGACCGTACCGATGCCGACTCGGGCATTGGGGTGAGACGCCGCACCGCTGATGCGCGTGGCGACCGACGCCGCGTCAGCCGCCAGTACACACTCGGACGGAACCCATTCTCCCCGGAGGCGTCATGCCGCAGTCGGAGCCAGCCGATGCCCGGATGCGGGCCTGTGGGGCCGCCGAAACATCCGGTCCGGTCCAGCCGCTACGGCTGCCCCGGCCCTGGTCCCCCAGGTCAGGCGAGATCCTGCTCGACGTCCTGGCCGCCGGGGTCGGCGCCTGGGACCAGCTGCTCGCCTCGGGCGAATGGGACGTGGGCCTGCGCTTTCCGGCGGCCCTCGGAGTGGAGGGCGCGGGTCGTGTCGTCGCCGTGGGGCCGGATGTCACGACCCCCGCCGTGGGTGACCTGGTGCTGGCCCACAGTGCTCCGCTGCCCGGTCACAGCGGCTTCTGGGCCGAGCAGGTGCTGCTCCCGGCCGCGGACACGGCGCCCCTGCCCGAAGGCCTGGACCCGGCGCGGGCGGCGGCCCTCCCCATCAATGGCCTGACCGCCCATCAGGCTCTGGACTGGCTGGACCTGTCCACCGGCATGCACCTGCTGCTGACGAACGGAGCCGGAGCGACCGGAGTCCTCGTCCTGCAACTCGCGGTCGCGGCCGGAGTCCATGTGACGGCGACGGCGTCCCCCCGCTCCTTTGACCGGCTGCGCCGCCTGGGCGCGACAGACGTCATCGACTACCGCCGCCCCGGCTGGCCGCGCGAGGTCGGTCGCACCTTCGACGCGGCCCTCGCCGCGGCCCCCGGAACCGCAGCCACCGCCGGAGAACTCGTCCGCCCGGGTGGCCGGCTGTGCTCCATCACCTCGGACGCCCCGGCCACGAGCGCTGAACTCACGTCGACCGACCTCTACGTCCGTCCGGACGCGGAGACGCTCGCCGTCCTCGCCGGACGGCTCCGCGACGGCGTACTCGACCTGCCCACGGAGGTACTCCCCCTTGATGACGGCCCCGGCGCCTTCGACCGGTCATCAAGGGGCCTCACCGGCGGAACCAAGCTCGTGCTCCGCGTGACCGGCCCGGCCTCTCAATACGCCATGTGACGCATTGTCCCCACAGCGCCATCGCGGTTCCATGCTTGCGGACCTCCAGTGGGGAGCTGGAGGACGGACCGTGTCCTGACTGGGGGGAACATGAGGGGAAACGCGAACCGGAGCGCCACCAGACGTATGCGGGCCACCCTGAGCGCGGCGGTCGTGGTCTGCGCGGTCACAGCGGTGCTGCCCGGAGCCGCCTCGGCCGAGCCCGCGGGCGTCGGGGACATCGGGGGCGTAGGGGACGTCGGGGGCGTCGGGGACGTCTGGGGAGTCGGGGGCGTCAGCGCGGCCGGGGTCGAGCGGATCAGTGTCGCCTCCGACGGCACCCAGGGCGACGGCGACTCCACCGGCGCCACGATCACGGCCGACGGCCGACGTATCGCCTTCGCGTCGTTGGCGAAGAACCTCACCCCCGCCAACCCGGTGACCTGGGAGCGGGTGTTCGTCCGCGACCAGCGGACCAGCCAGACCACGCTGATGAGCAGCATCACCCCGACGAACCAGGGCCCGGTGATCAGCGGTGACGGGCAGTACGTCGCCTTTTGGGGTCTGTTGCAAAGAGACACCAAGACCTTCCTGTCCCAGGTGAGCTCGGGAAGCACGATCGGCATCAATTGTCCGGGCCTCAGTTGCAGCCAGCCGTCGCTGAGCACGGACGGCCGCTACATCGCCCAGGTCGCCACCTCCAATCGACCGCCGTCCCGGCAGCGCATCGAGGTACGGGACTGGCGCGCCGACACCACGGAGACCATCGCCGAGTTCGACCACACCGCTTCGGCCCGGCCGTCCATCAGCGGCGACGGCCGCTACGTCGCCTACCAGGACGGCCGGGCGGAGGACGTCTTCGTGTGGGACCGGACCGATGGCACCTCCTCCGGCCCGATCGAGGGCCCGTCCAAGACGGCGACACTCGTCCAGCTCAGCAAGGACGGCAGCAAGGTCGTCTACCTCTCGGGCCCCGACACCTACGTCCACGACGAGAGCTCGGGCACCGACCAACTGGTGCCGAACGTGCGGGGCGTGGCCATCGACCCCACCGGCCGCTATCTGCTGTACGCCACACCCGACACGAACGGACCGTCGCTCACGCTGCGCGACCTGGAGACGGGCACCGAAGAGACCGTCTCCAACCAGCCCGCCTCGGCCGGGACCGACGCGGTCGGCACCGGTGGGCGCGACGTGGTCTTCCAGTCCACGGCCGACGACATCGTGCCCGGCGACACCAATGGCAAGTCGGACGTCTTCGTCCGCCACTTCTACTGATCGCCCCGGTTGACGCGCTCTCCTCCGTGCCGATTCAGGCAGCAGATTCGTCTGGACGACTAGTCTCTTACGCTAGGAGCGGCCCGCCTGCCAACGGGTCTGCACAGGGTCGGCCGCGAGGGCCGCACAGCTCTTTCGGCGCATGCGAAGGCCCCGCCGGTCAGGACGAGTCTCTGTCCGGCGGGGCCTGGCGCGCTCTGCGCGGCGGTCAGTCGCCGCCCAGCGCGCCGCCGAGGTCTTCCACCGTCCACTGCTGCACCTCGTCGACATGGAGCGCCGCGGCGGCCATGGCGGCCTCCGCGTCCCGGTCCAGCATCGCGTCGACGATCTCCAAATGGCGACGGGTGGACCCGGCGATGCGGTGCGGGCCGGTGGCGCCCAGGACCCGCAGCCACTGGACGAACGGCTCGACCGAACTGCGCGCCCGCACCAGGCGGGTGTTGCCCGCGTGGGTCACGATCAGGTTGTGCAGCCGGAAGTCGCTCTCGAAGAAGGGCTCGAAATCCCCCCCATCCGCGTGGCGCTTGGCCGTCACGATCTCCTCGCGCAGCTCTCGCAGCAGCGCCTCGGGCATCGTCCGGGCCGACAGACCGGTGGCCACCCACTCGATGCCTTTGCGCAGCTGGCACACCTCGACCACATCGTCGGCCGTCGGCTGGACCACGAAGGTGCCCGACCGGGGGCGGGTGACGATGAGCTGGTCGTACTCCAGCCGGTTGAGCGCCTCGCGCACCGGGGTCTTGGACGTGCCGAACTCCTCGGTGAGGTCGTTGATGGCGATCCGCGAGCCCGCCTTCATCCGGCCGTGCACGATCCGGTGCCGCAGCACGCGATAGATCTGGTCGGGCAGCTTTTCCACCACCACCGGCTGCTCGGGCGCGCCGAGCGGAGAAGCCGTCGGAGGGGACGGGGTTGGGGGGTTCATCGAGCTCACCTTCTACGATCGCGGTCCGGTCAAGGAGCCGTCAGCAGACCGGCCTTCCCCAGGGCGTCGGCGATGACGGCGCGCTCCTCGTCTGTCGCGGGAGTGAACGGGTGGCGCGGCAGACCGCCGTCGCGGCCCTGAAGCTTCAGGGCCGCCTTGAGCCTGGCCGGCAGGTTGGGGCCGTCGATCGCGCGCCAGACCCCCAGTATGACGTTGTGGAGGCGCAGCGCCTCGCCGTGGTCCCCGCGCCGGACGGCCTCCCACAGCTCCACGCTGAGCCGGGGGGTGACGGTGGGGATGGCGGCGAGCGCGCCATGGGCACCCATGGCGAACGCCGGGTAGTGCAGGTCGTCGAGGGCGGCGAGGATCGTGAAGCGGTCGCGGACGCGGTGCAGCAGATCCGCGAGCAGATGCATGTCGCCGCCGCTCTGCTTGACCGCGATCACCTCCGGGACGTCGCCGAGCCGCTCGATGACGTCCACCGGGACCAGCGCCCAGGGCACCACGTTGTAGACGACGATCGGCAGGCCCACCGTGGCGCCGATGCGGCGGAAGTAGTCGACGGTCTGGTCCGCGTCGGGGGCGAAGACATAGTGGACCGGGGTGACTTGAAGGGCGTCCACCCCGGCTTCCTTGAGGGCCCGGCCGTAACGGATGGCCTCCGCCGTGGAGTTCTGGATGACGCCGCCGATCACCGGGACCCGGCCGTCCACCTCCTTGACGACCCGGGCGCAGATCGCGGCGCTCTCCTCTGCCGACAGGGCGTGCCCCTCGCCGGTGCTGCCGCATGCGCAGATGGCCGTGACGCCGGAGTCCAGCAGGTACTGGATCTCGGGGCCCAGCAGGTCCAGATCCACCTGGTCATCGGCGTCGAACGGGGTCACCACGGTCGAGATGATCCCGTGCAGATCGAGTGTCACGTTGTCTCCCTCGTGCGTCGACGGCCCCGCGAGCGCCGCCTGCGGTGATTCCGGGGTGCTGATCCCTGGACGGAACCCATGACGCAAGCCTAGCATCTGAAATCTGAAATATCAGAGAGGACTCAGATGCTCACCCCTGCCTCAGCATTGAGTCGGACGACGCTTCCCGGCGCCGACCGCACCGCCGCCCGGCGGGTCGCCGTCGCCAGCGCCCTCGGCACGACCGTCGAGTACTACGACTTCACGCTCTACGCCACCACCGCGGCCCTCGTCTTCGACCACGTCTTCTTCCCCTCGGTGAACGACGCGGTCGGGACCCTGGCGGCGTTCTCCACCTTCTTCGTCGGCTATCTCGCCCGCCCGCTCGGCGGCGTGATCTTCGGCCACTTCGGCGACCGGCTCGGCCGCAAGACCGTCCTGGTGACCACCTTGCTGCTGATGGGCCTGGGCACCTTCTGCATCGGCCTGCTGCCCTCGTACGACACCATCGGCATCGCCGCGCCGATCCTGCTGGTCCTCATCCGGCTGATCCAGGGGCTCGGCATGGGCGGTGAGTACGGCGGCGGGGTGCTCATGGCGCTGGAGTACGCACCGCGCGAACGGCAGGGCCTGTACACCAGCCTGGTGCACATCGGGACCCCGGCCGGGGTGCTGCTGCCGGTCGGTCTGGTGAGCGTCCTCAGCGCCACCATGTCCGAGAGCTCCTTCGACGCCTGGGGCTGGCGGATACCGTTCCTCGCCAGCATCGTGCTGGTCGGCCTCGGGCTGTATCTGCGCTTCACCCTGAGCGAGAGCCCGGAGTTCCAGCGGTTGCGCGCCGACCGCGAGGTGAGGAAGATCCCGCTGCGCGGGCTGGCCGACGGCCATCTGGGCTCGGTGGGCTGCTCGATCATCGCCAAGATCGCGGAGAGCGGTCTGTTCAACGTCTACTACGTCGTGGCGCTCGCCTACGCGACGGATGAACTCGGCGTGGACAAGCAGCCGGTGCTCATCGCCATCCTCATCGCCTGTGCGCTGGAGTGTCTGGCTCTCCCGCTGTTCGGCGCGCTCTCCGACCGCGTCGGACGCCGACTGGTCTATGTGGGCGGCGCCCTCTTCCAGGCGCTGCTGATCGTGCCGTTCTTCCTGCTCGTCCAGACCCGCGACCCGGTTCTGATCACCCTCGCGATGACGCTGGGCCTGGCGATCGGGCACGGCGCGATGTACGGCGCCCAGGGCGCGCTGTTCGCCAACCTCTACCCGGTCGCCCTGCGGTACACCGGTCTGTCCGTCAGCCAGCAGGTCGGCGCCACGCTGGGCGGGGGTCTGTCACCACTGCTGGGCACCGCGCTGATCACCGCCTTCGGCGGTAGCCCGACCGGTGTCTGCCTCTACGCCGTGGGTGTCGTACTGCTGTCGGGGGTGTGCACCCTCGCCCTGCGCCGCGGTGACCACCGGCCTCTGCGGTGGCGCCCCGGAGGTGCGCCGACCGCCGCGGAATGAGCGCGTCCGGAGCCCTCCCGCCCCCTCCCCTCACCATGGGGCCCGAGCGGAACCGCCCGCCCGCCCTCACCTCGTCAAGGAAGTCATCTCCATGCCGCGCTACTTCGCCGACTCGGCCGAGTCGATCGTCGCCGACGCCCTCGCCGGATTCGCCTCCGCCCACGCCGACCTCGTCAGCCACCACCCCGACCACGGTTATCTGCGCGCCCGCGACCGCTCTCCGGAGCGCCGGGCCGGATTGGTCTCGGGAGGCGGTTCCGGCCATGAGCCGCTGCACGCGGGGTTCGTCGGGGCCGGGATGCTGGACGCCGCCTGCCCCGGCCGGATCTTCGCCTCGCCCCACAACCGTCAGATCTTCGAGG
This sequence comes from Streptomyces javensis, assembly GCF_039525925.1. Taxonomy (NCBI): domain Bacteria; kingdom Bacillati; phylum Actinomycetota; class Actinomycetes; order Kitasatosporales; family Streptomycetaceae; genus Streptomyces; species Streptomyces javensis. The sequence continues at coordinate 30,141 of NZ_BAAAIF010000086.1, forward strand.
CCAGCCGCGCCGTCGCCGGACCCGAGGGGGTGCTGCACATCGTCAAGAACTACACCGGCGACCGCATCAACTTCGGCATCGCCGCCGAACGCCTCGCCCATGAGGACATACCCTGCGCCCGCGTCCTGGTGGACGACGACCTCGCCACCGACTCCGAGGACATCGTGGTGGGCCGGCGCGGGACCGGCGCGACCCTGATCGTGGAGAAGATCCTCGGCGCCGCCGCCGACGAGGGACGCGGACTGGACGAACTCGCCGTACTCGGCGCCGAGGTGACCCGGCGCTCCCGCAGCCTGGCCGTCGCCTCCGCCGCCCACACCACGCCCGGCACTGGGGGCCGGGCCTTCGAACTGCCCGATGGGGTCCTGGAGTTCGGCGTCGGCATCCACGGGGAGCGCGCCGAGGGCACCACCCCCGTCATACCGCTCGGCCGGCTCGTCCGGATGATGACCGCCCGGCTGCTGGCCGCGCTGCCCGACACCCCTCGGCCGCGTGTGCTCGCCCTGGTCAACGGGCTCGGCGCGACGACCTCACTGGAGCTGTACGGCATCCATCACGCCCTCACCGAGGCTCTGGACGAGAACGGCGTCGCCCTCGACCGGTCCCTGACCGGAACGCTGGTCAGCGCCCTCGACATGCGCGGCTTCTCGCTGTCCCTGCTCGCCACCGATGACGAACTGCTACGGCTGTGGGACGCGCCTGCCCGCACCCCCGCCTGGCCGCTGTGACTCCCTCACGTGTGACTCCCTCACGTGTGACTCCCTCACGTGTGACTCACTCACGACCGGCCGAACGGCCCCGAGCGGCGGGGCCACCGCGCATGCTGCCGACCGCACGACCACCGATTCCCGAGGAGTTCGCCGCCATGTCAGCGACGCCGACGTCCGTCCCACACCACCTCACGTATGACACCACCGCGGCCTGGCTGAGCCGCTTCGCCACCACGGCCGAGTCGGTGGAGCCCGAGCTGACCGCCCTCGACCAGCGGGTCGGCGACGGTGACTTCGGCACCAATCTCGCGGGCGGGATGGCACGGGTGCGCCGGGCGCTCGACGCGCTGTCCGACGCCCCGCCCGCCGACCGTGACTCCCCCGCCGTGCCGCTCGCCACGGCGGCACGGGTCTTCCTCGACGATGTGGGCGGCACCAGCGGCCCGCTGTTCGGACTGCTGCTCCAGGAACTCGCCGCCGCCGTCGCCACCAACCCCGCCACCGCGGGCACCCACGAACTGGCCGCGGGCACCGCCGCCGGCACGGCCGCGATCCAGCGGGTCGGCGAGGCCGAGGTCGGCGACAAGACACTGGTCGACGCACTCGTCCCGGCCGCGCGGGCGCTCGCGGAATGCGCCCCGGACACCGAGCCCGGCCAGTCGCTCCACCAGGCGGCGGCCGCCGCCCACGAAGGCGCCCGCGCCACCACCGATCTGCGCGCCCGGCGCGGCCGCGCCAGCTATACGGGCGACCACGCGCGCGGAGTACCCGACCCCGGCGCCATGGCCATCGCCCTGCTGTTCGCCTCGTACGACGACCCGCTCAGCTCACTGCACCACCTGCCGTAGCTCCGACCGCGATCACGGCGAACTCCTGGCCCCGGCCGCGACTCCCGGGTCGCCGACGGCGCGCTGCCGCACCCCCGCGGTGAACCCGAGACATCGACACCAGGATCGACGACGTCACATACTGACCCTCGTCGAAATCTGACAACGGGGTCTTCCGCGTCCGGGTCTTCCAGGACGGCGACTTCTGCCGCACTCACGATGAGGAATCGCAGTGAACGCACCTACGTCGCCGACCGTTTGGGTGACCGGCGAGACCGTCGACGGCCGGTACCGGGTGATCGGCGAGCTTGGCCGGGGCGGGATGGGCGTCGTGCACCGGGTACGGCATCTCGCCTGGGGCATCGACATGGCGGTGAAGAGTTCGCGGCCCGAGCTTTTCCGGAGCCCCGGCGACCAGGAGCTGTTCGTCAGGGAGGCCGAGGCGTGGGTGTCCCTCGGGCTCCATCCGAACGTCTGCGCATGCCATTACGTGCGGGTGATCGACGGTGTCCCCCGCGTGTTCGCCGAGTACGTCGACGGCGGCAGCCTGGCCGAGTGGATCGGCGACGGGCGGCTCCACGCCGGGGGCGGGCGGCAGGCCCTCGCCCGGGTTCTCGACACGGCAGTCCAAGCGGCCCGTGGGCTCGAGCACGCCCATCGCAGGGACCTGGTGCACCAGGACGTGAAGCCGGCCAACATCCTGCTCGACGGCACGGGCGTCGCGAAGATCACCGACTTCGGTCTCGCCCGGTCCAAGGCCACCACGGCCACGGCCCCGGGTGACCTCCAAGTGGCGCCGGACGTCAGCGTGTTGGTGCCGTCCGGCGGCATGACGGTCGGCTACGCGTCCCCCGAGCAGCTCGCGGGCGAGCCCGTCGGGCGGCGCAGCGATGTCTACAGTTTCGCGGTCTCGGTCCTGGAGATGTTCACCGGCGGTGTGCATTGGGCGGCTGGTTCGGTCGCGGGTCTCGCGCTGGAGGAATACCTGGCCAACCCCTCGAATCCGGTCGCGGCGCCACCGGAAGTCGCCCACCTGCTCCGGCGCTGCCTGCGGCAGCACCCGGCCCGCCGGCCGGCCTCGATGGCGGACATCGCGGATGTACTGACCGGGATCTACGAGCAGGTGACCGGCTCGGCGTATCCGCGTCCCACGTCGCAGGCCGCCGATCTGCGCGCCGACGAGCTCAACAACCGTGGCCTCTCGCTCCTCGACCTGGACCGGGCCGCCGATGCCGAGCAGTCCTTCGACCAGGCGCTCGCGGTCGACCCGCACCACGTCGGGGCCGTGTACAACGGTGGCCTGTTCCGCTGGCGTACGGGGGCGATCACCGATGGGGAACTCGTCGCCCGGTTGGAGGCGATCCCGCCCGGCTCCGGCGCGTCCTCCTGGCAGGTGCGACTGCTTCTGGCCCGGGTCCACCTCGAACGCGGCGACCTCGCGGCGGCACGCGACCTGCTCGACACCCTCGCCCGCGAACGGCCCGACGACACCGACGTACGGGCGGCGCTGCGGGTGGCGGCCTCCGGAACCGTGGCCGATGCCCGCCACACCGGCACCCGCGAATTCCGCGAGCCGTTCGCGCTGCCGTTCGCACCGGTGAAACTGCTCGCCCGGCACGAGGTGATGGGCTACCTGCCGATCCGGTTCGCTCCCGACGGACGCCTCGCGCTGAGCGGCCATTGGGACGGCGTGCTCCGGCTGTGGGACACGGCGACCGGCGCACAGCGGTTGGCGGTCAAGGGCCACCGCACGCAGGTGCTCGGCGTCGACCTCACCCCCGACGGCTCATACGCACTGTCCACGAGCCGCGACGGCACGGTGCAGTTCTGGGATCTCCGGGCGGGCAGGTGTACCCGCGTCATCCGCTCCGTCGCACGCGCCACCGGGTGCCCGGTCAGGTTGAGCGCCGACGGCCGCATCGGTGTGTGGCAGGGTGCGGACGGGCGCGTCCAGGTCTGGGAACCGCGGACCGGGACCTGCCGGTGGTCGCTCGGGGAAGCGTTCAAGGGCGACTACCTGGACGGCTCGCGGTACGAGGTGAGCACCGACGGGCGCCATGTGCTCACCGCCGAGGAGGACGGGGCGCGGCTGTGGAGCGTGGCCGATGGCCGGTGCCGGGTGCTGGCCGCCGGCTCGGCGGCGCAGGCGCTGTGCTTCAGCCCGGACGGACGGATGGTCGCGGTGGCCGGCGAGGACCGGGTGATCCGGTTGTGGGATGTGGGGGACGGCCGGCAGGTCCGTATGATGCGTGCGCTGACGGGACTGACGGCCGCGGCCAGTCACCTGGCCTTCGGCGACAGTGGGCGGCTGCTGCTGTCCGGAACGACCGGCGACCACACCGTTCAGCTCTGGGAGCTCAAGCGCGGCCGGTGTCTGCGGACCTTCACCACCCACGCGTACGGAATGCACCACGTCGGGTTCCCGGACGGCGACGACCGGTTCGGCTGCTCCGTCGGCGGCCATCCCGAACTGCCCATGCATCGCTGGCGGTTGCCCGATGCCGAATACGCCGCCGAGCCGCACATGTTCAAGCCGCGCGAGTACGCGGAGGTCAGCCGGCTCGGCGGACTGGCCGAGGAACTGCTCGCCGACGCACGCCAGGCGATGTCGAACGGCCGGCACCGGTCAGCCTTCGCCCTGCTGGCCCGGGCACGGGAGATACCGGGATACGAGCGCGCGCCCCAGGTCCTGGCCGCCTGGCACGAACTGGGCCGCTCGGCGCGCCACGTACGGCTGCGCTCCGCCTGGTCACGGCCACTGGACGCCGGCCACCTCTCCTACGGAGCCATCACGGCGATCGGTGTCGCCGCGGGTGTCCGGCTCGCCGTCAGCGGGCAGAGCGACGGCACGGTACGGATCTGGGACCTGGACAGCGGCGTGTGCACGCGTGTCCTCGACGATCACCCGGGCAGGGTGGGCGGGGTGGCGTTGAGCGACGACGGCCGGCACCTCCTGTGCGAGGGCACCAAGCCGCTCGCGATCATTCGGCGGCGGCTGGCGGACGGCGAGTGCCGTCGGCTGACTCCGGACCGGGACATGACGCGGGCCATCATGTTCACCGGCGACGGAAGGTACGCCTGGCTCGGCGGCGGCGACGGCGTCCTGCGCCGATGGGACCTGGACGACGACCGCTGCGTCACGACGATCCCCCGGAACGGCCCGGTCAACGTGATCTCCACGTCCGCGGACGGAAGGCTCGCGGCGGTCGGCGACTCCACTGGCGTGGTCCGGCTGCGGGACCTCGACACCGGAGCCTGCCTGCGGACCTGGACCGGCCCCGGGGAGCCGATCCTGTCGGCGTGCCTGAGCCCCGACGGCCGCCTCGCCATGTCCACACACCAGGTCATGTCCTCGGGCGCCAAGGACGAACCGATCCGGCTGTGGGACGCCGGTTCCGGGCGATCCGTACGCGAGTTCGCGGGGCACGAGGGCTGGGTCTCCGCCGTGCGGTTCACACCCGACGCCCGGTTCGCCTTCTCGGCCGGCCACGACAGAACCGTACGGATGTGGGAGGTCGCCACCGGCCGATGCCTGCACGTACTCGAAGGGCACCAACAACGCATCCGGCACCTCGAACTCACCCCCGACCTGCGCAACTTGGTGTCGGCGGGAGACGACGGCCTCCGGCTCTGGGACCTCGACTGGGAGCTGGAGGCCGACTGAGCGGCGCGGGACGCGTACTGTCCGACGCCGCGGACGGCACGCTCACGTTCACCGTCTCGCCCCCGAAGCCCTCCCCTCACCCACAAGGAGACGATCCTCCGTGACGCCCTCGGCCACCATCACGCTCACCCTCGTCGAGGGCCGGATGAAGCCCGGCGCGTACGTCTTCGAGGAGCGCACCACCTGCGTCCTCGGCCGCTCCACCGACTGTTCGCCACGACTGCCCGACGACCCCGACCACAAGACCGTCTCCCGCCACCACTGCCTGCTCGACATCAACCCGCCGGACATCCGCATCCGCGACTTCGGCAGCCTCAACGGCACGTACGTCAACGGTGAGAAGATCGGCCAGCGGCGCCGGGGCCTCACCCCCGAGGAGGCCGTCGCGGATTCCTACCCCGAGCACGACCTCAAGGACGGCGACCGGATCCGCCTCGGTGACACCGTGTTCCGCGTCGACATCATGCGGTCGCAGGTCGCCACAGTGAGGCTCGCGCGCTGCGCCAAGTGCGAGCGGGAGCTGGGCGACGAGGCGGGCGGCCGCTCCGGCGAGTTGTTGTGCGCCGCCTGTCAGGCCCGGCCCGACGCCGTGCTCAAGCTGCTGCTCGAGCTGGCGCACGGCGGCCGCGCCGACCTCAAGGCCATCCGCGGCTACTCGGTGATCCGGGAGCTCGGCCGTGGCGGCATGGGCGCGGTGTACCTGGCCCGGCACGAGGCCACCGGCGTGGAGGTGGCGCTGAAGGTGATGCTGCCGAAGGTGGCGGCGAGCGAGACGGCGCGCGCCCGGTTCCTGCGCGAGGTGGCGCTCACCCGGGCGATGAAGCATCCGCACGTCGTCGCGCTGCACGACGCGGGCTTCGGATACGGAACCTTCTATCTGACAACCGAGTTCTGCACCGGCGGCAGCCTGGACCGGCTCGTCGCGAAACGCGGCGGGCGGCTCCCGGTCGAGGAAGCGGTGCCCATCGCGGTGCAGGCGCTCAAGGGCCTGGAACACGCGCACGGGCAGGGCGTCGTCCACCGCGACCTGAGCCCCTCCAACATCCTGCTGCACAGGGAGGCCGACGGCTCGACGACGGCGAAGATCGCGGACTTTGGCATCGGAAAGGCCTTTGACCAGGCGGGCCTGAGCGGGCTGACACGCACCGGCACCACGGCGGGCAAACCGATGTTCATGCCGCGCCAACAGGTCATCGACTTCCGCAAGGCGACCCCCGCCGCGGACGTCTGGGCATTCGCCGCCTGCATCTACCACACGCTGACCGGAAGGACCCCGCGCGAGTTCCCGCGCGCGAAGGACCCCTGGCAGGTCGTCCTGCAAGAGCCGGCGATCCCGATCCGCCGCCGCGACCCGGCCGTCCCACGACGCCTCGCGGAGGTCATCGACACGGCGCTGCGGGAGCACCCCGAGACCGGCTACGCGAGCGCGGCGGAGCTGCGCGGGGCGCTGGAGCGGGCCGTGCGGTGAGCCCTGGCCGCGGCAGCCACGCGGGAGCCGCTTGAGTCTCTCCCAGCGGGAGGGTGCAGGCTCGCGGTCATGAGCAGCACGGAGCGCCGCATGCCGCCGCACCACTCGACGCCGGCGTATGCCGCGGCCAGGAGCGTGCCCTGGCTGCCCACCGCACGGGACTCGCTCGCGAACGCCCTCGAGGACCTGACGCGGGCCCTCGGCGGCACCATAAGGACCCTCTGATTCCATCCCCCCACCACGCCACAGGAGAAGACCATGCGGGACATCCAGGGCTTTGCCGAGGAGTACTTCGGAGCGGCGGTCGACCCCAACCGGGAGCGCTACTTCTCACTCTTCGGCGACGACGTCGTCGTGCACGACGACGGCCGCAGCCACCACGGGCTCACGGCGGTGCGCCGCTGGCGCGCCGAGGTCCCTTCCGTACGCTACGACCTGCGCGAGGTCACCGGTACGGCCACCGCGTGCGAGGCTGTCGCGGCGGTCTCCGGCGACTTCCCCGGCAGCCCGGTCACCCTCCGGTTCGCCTTCACCCGCGACATACAGGGGAAGATCACCCAGCTGGACATCGAACCCTGATATCGAGATGGCTCCGGTCCGGACGAGGACCACGAGGAGGACACCGTGGCTGAGCTACTGACCATCGGAGAGTTCTCCCGCATCACGCATCTGAGCATCCGCACCCTGCGCCGCTACCACGAGCAGGGGCTCCTCGTCCCGGCAGAGGTCGACCCGGCCACGGGCTACCGCTACTACGCGCCCGCACAGGCCCGGCCGGCGCTGACCATCAAGCGGCTGCGCGAGCTCGACCTCCCGCTACCGGACCTCCGGCGCTTCCTGGAGGCGGAGTCCGCGGGCGAGGGCGCGACGGGCCATGGCGCGACGGGCTGTGACGCGACGGGCCATGGCGCGGCGCAACAGATCGTCGCCGCCCACCTGCGCCGGCTCGAAGACCGGCTCGGTCGCACCCAGCGAGCGGTCCAGGCGCTGCGAGAGCTCCTCGACCCGCAGGCCCAACGGGCGGTGAGCCTTGAGGTTCTTCCACCTCAGCGCGTTCTCGCCGTCTCCCTGGACGTTCCGCCCGGAGCCGAGCTGAGCTGGTACGACGCGGCGATGCGTGACCTGGACGCGGCAGTCGGCCGACGTCCGGTGCTCCCGCCCGGCGGCCGCTACGAACACACGATCTTCACCGAGGGCCACGGCCGTGCCACCGTCTATCTCCCGGCCGAACCGCCCCTGCCGCCAGGAGCGTCCGATGCCGTGCGGGAGCTCCACCTGCCTCAGCGGACAGCCGCCGTCGCCACCCACTGCGGTCCGCACGACGACCTCGACCTCACCTACGCCGCCGTCGGCACCTTTGCCGCCCGAAACCGCCTGCGCTCTGCTGACCTCGTCGAGGAGATCTATCTCGTCGGGCCGCGCGACACCGACCAGCCCGACCGTTGGCGCACCCTCGTGGCGTGGCTGCTCGCCTCCGACAGCGCTCGATCGTCCGACAGCACTCAATCGTCGGCGTAGAGACAGTTCGGCGTAGAGACAGTGAGGCCAGGCGCGGCCGGTCACACCGCACTGCGCGAGCGGCCCCGCCTACGGGCTGTGCCGGGAACGGAACGAGGGAGTCTTGGTCAGCTGTCGGCCCCGGCCGCGCGATCACGGCGAGGGCCTGCGGGTCCCAGACCTCGGGCCCCACGTACTCCTCGCGCCCTCGGCCGACCGGATCCTTCGAATCCGGCCAGAGCGAACCGACCCGGAGCGAGCGCCGACAGCTCCCGGGCCCGGTCAGCGTTCTCGACATCGATCGGCGTACAGCACGTCGACCGACGTCGAGACCAGAATCCGCAGCTGCGCGTCGACGGGCAGGATCCGGGCCGACGAACCCGGGTTCGTCGTGCGCAGATAGCAAACGGCGGCGCCCAGCCGGTGTGCCGCGTAGCGCACGTAGAACATCATGGGGCTGTTGGACGCCACCAGGATGCCGACAACGCTGCCAGGTCCGGCTCCAAGCGACCGCAGACGCTCGGCCGCGCGGGTCACCGCATCGGTGAACTCGCCGCCGCCGGCCTCGACGCCCTGTGCACCTTCCTCACCGACACCGTCGGCCCCCTCGACGGGGTCACCGCCATCGACACCACCCCGCTGCCGGCGACCGTCAAACGCACGGGCCTGATCCGCCACTGACGACAGCGGCGGCATCTCGAACGGTGGCCGGGGCGACGGCGAATGGGGGCGGACTGCCCGGCCCGGCGCCCGCGGTCCCCCTGAGCCGGCCGCATCCTGATCACGGGAGCGGTCAGCCCTTGCGGGTCTTGACCTCCTCGGTCAGCTGCGGGACGACCTCGAAGAGGTCGCCGACCACGCCGTAGTCGACCAGGTCGAAGATCGGGGC
>NZ_BAAAIF010000087.1:0-38860 GCF_039525925.1 Streptomyces javensis
TGCGGGAGTCGTACGAGGCGACGATCCCGGGTCTGCTGGCCTGAGGGCTGAACTGAGGAGCGGTCCCGAGGACCGGCCCGAGAACGCATCCGTACGGGCCTTTGCGGGGCTCACTTCCCCCAGAAGGCGTCGGCGGCGTCGATGTCCTCGACGCACTGGTCGATGTCGCTGATCTTCCCGCCGACGATGGTGAAGAACAGCCCGGTCTTCATGTCCAGCGTGCGGTTGCCGCGCTCGGCGCGGACGTGGTGGCCGGAGATCACATGACCGCGCCCGTCGGGCATCACCGTCTCCAGGTCGACCCGCATCGTGCCACCGGTCTCCTCGAACTCGGTGCGGTACAGCCGCATGCACGCGTCCCGGCCCTTGTGGTGTCCGGAGATCATGTTGTCACCGGGCACATGCTGCATGACGTCCGCCGTCAGCAGCGTGGAGAGGGTGTCCAGGTCGCCCTGCTGGAACGCGGTGCATGCGCGGCGCACGACGGCGGCGTCGGGGTGCTCGCCCATGGTCATTCACACCTTTCGTTCTGATTGATTCCTCTCTGTCCCCTTCTATTCATCCTCCGCCCGCCCCACGGGGCTGTCGATAGGCTCGGCGTCATGCCGCCTCGTCCCCGTGCCCGCAGTTATGACCCCGCCAAGACCAGGACCGCTGTGGTCGCGCAGCTACGGCTGCTGCGGAAGGTGGCCGAGGGGCTGGACGAGACCGCCCTGGACGCGCCCACCCGGCTCGGCGACTGGACGGTCCGGGAGCTGATCGCGCACCTGGCGATGGCCGTGACGTCCGTCGTAAGCCTCCTGGAGCGGCCCGCGCCGCCCGTGCGCGAGGTCACCGTCACCGGCTGGGCCTCGGCGGTGGCCGGGCACTCCGGGTCGATCGATGAGGACACCCGCGCCCTCGCGGCGGGCGCGAAACCGGGCGAGCTGCTGGAGCGCGCCGAGACCCGGTTCGCCGAGGTGGCCGCCGTCGCGCCCGCCGACCGGCTGCTGGCCGCCCGCGTCGGGGCGATGCGGCTGGACGACTACCTGGTCACCCGCTGTGTGGAGCTCGTGGTCCACGCCGACGATCTGGCGGCCGCCACCGGCGTCCCCGTGCCGCACGACCGCCAGGCGCTGGCCACCGCCACCCGCGTGCTCGCCGACGCGCTCGCGGCGCGGGCGCCCGGCGGCTCGGTCGAGGTCCGGATCCCGCCGTTCGCCGTGATCCAGTGCGTCGAGGGGCCCCGGCACACCCGCGGCACCCCGCCGAACGTCGTCGAGACCGATCCGCCGACCTGGATCCGTCTTGCCACGGGCCGTCTGACCTGGGCCGAGGCGCTGGAGTCCGGGCCGCTGACCGCGAGCGGCGACCGCGCCGACCTCTCCGCCCACCTTCCCGTGCTCGGCTGACCCGCCTCCCCGTGCTCGGCTGACCCGCCCGAGATGTGATCCTCGCCTCGGACGGGCGTCCCCGCCCCCGGCCGTGCCCAGGTCGGGCGCGGGTCGCGGGGGCCCGGGGCGGGTGCGGAGAATGTGACTTACGCCCTCCTGGCGGGTCCCTCGTTCGGAGGCACCGCTGAACTGGCCTAGACTCGATGACGTGCCACGTGGTGACGGACGACTCAGCCACGACCTGCTCCCCGGTGAGAAGGGCCCCCAGGACGCCTGCGGCGTCTTCGGAGTCTGGGCACCGGGAGAAGAGGTCGCCAAACTCACCTATTTCGGGCTGTACGCACTGCAGCACCGTGGACAGGAGTCCGCGGGCATCGCGGTGAGCAACGGCTCCCAGATTCTCGTCTTCAAGGACATGGGCCTGGTCTCACAGGTCTTCGACGAGACCTCCCTCGGCTCCCTCACGGGCCATATCGCGGTCGGTCACGCCCGCTACTCCACCACCGGAGCCTCGGTGTGGGAGAACGCGCAGCCGACGTTCCGGGCCACCGCCCACGGCTCGATCGCGCTGGGCCACAACGGGAACCTGGTCAACACCGCCGAGCTGGCGGAGCTGGTCGCGGCCCTGCCCCGCGACGGCGGCCGGGCCACCCAGGTGGCGGCCACCAATGACACCGACCTGGTCACCGCCCTGCTCGCGGGCCAGGTGGACGACGACGGCAAGCCGCTCACCGTCGAGCAGGCGGCCCCCATCGTGCTGCCCAAGGTCAAGGGCGCTTTCAGCCTCGTCTACATGGACGAGCACACGCTGTACGCGGCGCGTGACCCCCAGGGCATCCGCCCGCTGGTCCTCGGCCGCCTCGAGCGCGGCTGGGTGGTGGCCTCCGAGACCGCCGCCCTGGACATCGTGGGCGCGTCCTTCATCCGTGAGATCGAGCCCGGCGAGATGGTCGCCATCGACGAGAACGGGCTGCGCTCCACCACCTTCGCGGAGGCCCGCCCCAAGGGCTGTGTCTTCGAGTACGTGTACCTGGCCCGCCCCGACACCGACATCGCCGGGCGGAACGTGTACCTCTCCCGGGTCGAGATGGGCCGCCGGCTGGCCAAGGAGGCCCCGGCCGATGCCGACCTGGTCATAGCGACGCCCGAGTCCGGCACCCCGGCCGCCGTCGGCTACGCCGAGGCCAGCGGGATCCCGTACGGCTCGGGGCTGGTCAAGAACAGCTATGTGGGCCGGACCTTCATCCAGCCCTCGCAGACCATCCGGCAGCTCGGCATCCGGCTCAAGCTGAACCCCCTCAAGGAGGTCATCCGGGGCAAGCGCCTGGTGGTCGTCGACGACTCGATCGTCCGCGGCAACACCCAGCGCGCCCTGGTGCGGATGCTCCGCGAGGCCGGGGCCGCCGAGGTCCACATCCGGATCTCGTCCCCGCCGATCAAGTGGCCGTGCTTCTTCGGCATAGATTTCGCCACCCGCGCCGAGCTGATCGCCAACGGTCTCTCGGTCGAGGAGATCGGCAAGTCGCTGGGCGCCGACTCGCTGGCGTACATCTCCACCGACGGCATGATCGAGGCGACCACGATCGCCAAGCCGAATCTGTGCCGGGCCTGCTTCGACGGTGAGTACCCGATGGACCTGCCGGATCCGGAGCTGCTGGGCAAGCACCTCCTGGAGTCCGAGACGCAAGGCCGGAGCAGCGGTGACGCCGACGGTGTGACGACGCTGACCGCCGGTGTCGGCGGCGGCGACGCCCTGCGCCGTCCCTGACCGCAGCCTGCCCGTCATCCCCGATACGAAAGATCTCAACGTCATGACACGCCCGTCTGAGTTCGGGTCCACCTACGCCGCCGCGGGCGTCGACATCGAGGCGGGCGACCGCGCCGTCGAGCTGATGAAGGAGTGGGTCAAGAAGGCGAGCCGGCCCGAGGTCGTGGGCGGCCTCGGCGGGTTCGCCGGGCTCTTCGACGCCTCCGCCCTGGCCCGCTACCAGCGTCCGCTGCTCGCCTCCGCCACCGACGGGGTCGGCACCAAGGTGGACATCGCCCGGCGGATGGGCGTGTACGACACCATCGGCCGCGACCTGGTCGGCATGGTCGTGGACGACCTGGTGGTCTGCGGTGCCGAGCCGCTGTTCATGACCGACTACATCTGCGTCGGCAAGGTCTACCCGGAGCGCGTCGCCGCGATCGTCAAGGGCATCGCCGAGGGCTGCACCCTGGCCGGCTGCGCCCTGGTGGGCGGCGAGACCGCCGAGCACCCGGGGCTGCTGGGCGCGGATGACTTCGATGTCGCCGGGGCCGGTACGGGCGTGGTCGAGGCCGATCGGGTGCTGGGCGCGGACCGTATCCGAACGGGTGATGCGGTGATCGCCATGGCATCGTCCGGACTTCACTCGAACGGGTACTCACTCGTCCGCCATGTGCTCTTCGACCGGGCCGGCTGGGCGCTGGACCGCGAGGTGCCGGAGCTCGGCCGGACGCTGGGGGAGGAGCTGCTGGAGCCCACCCGGATCTACTCGCTGGACTGCCTGGCCCTCACCCGCACCACCGAGGTGCACGCCTTCTCGCACATCACCGGCGGCGGGCTCGCCAACAACCTCGCACGGGTCCTCCCCGAGGGGCTGCGCGCGGTCGTGGACCGCTCGACCTGGACCCCCGGCGCGATCTTCCAACTGGTCGGCGAGGCCGGCTCGGTCGAGCGGCTGGAGCTGGAGAAGACCCTCAACATGGGCGTCGGCATGATGGCGGTGGTCCCGGCCGACTCCGTGGATGTGGCGCTCACCACGCTCGCCGACCGCGGTGTCGAGGCCTGGGTCAGCGGTGAGATCACCGAGCGCACGGCCGGGGACGCGGAGGCGGTGACGCTGACCGGTGACCATGCGGACTGAGCCGGCCGCGCCGGGTGCGCGGACAGCACAGAAGCCGGTCCGAGGCGGGTGCCCCGGACCGGTGGAGGTGTGCGGCGATAAGCCGAGCGCCTTGAACGAGTGGTTCAGGCGCGGCGACGCTGCGGGGACGGATCCGACTGTTCGTCGTCCTCGTCCTCATCGTCGTTGTACAGATCCGCGTACTGTGCGTACGGGTCGTCGTCCAGCTCATCGTCCTCGAACCGCTCGCCGTTCGGCGGCTGGTTCGATGTCGATGCGCCCAGCTCCTCGGCCAGGCGTGAGAGATCCGTCCCACCGCTGTTGTACTTCAGCTGGCGGGCGACCTTCGTCTGCTTGGCCTTGGCCCGGCCGCGCCCCATGGCTCGACCCCCTCAACGACGGGGCTCGACGGCCCCAGAGTCTTGACACGCGTTCACGTTCATAAATCGGAGCGGACTCTCAGAAGAGAGACCGGTCCGTAGGGCTTCAACGGTACCTGCTTCTGTGGCCATACGGTACGTCGCCCACACGACGTGCCACGAGGCAGAACCCGCGAGGAGCCCGTTCCTCGCTGGTCAGCTGCGATTTTAACGTGTCTTCCGCACCGACCCGCCGACGGGCCGTGAGGGATCTCTCCCCGATGGCTCCCAGGGGGCTCTCACGTCCCCCGTACGGCGGCCTCCGGCAAGAGTCCCGCACGACCTGTCCGCACGGCCCCACACCACTCCTCAGGCGCTCTCAGACGCTTCCAGCGACCCTCGGGCGCCCGTGGCCCGTGCCGGTGGCATCTGCCACCGGCACGGCTCAGGCGTCGTGGCCCTCCGCCATCCGGTGCTCGGCCAGCCGGTCGGCGGCCGCGGCGGGCGGGATGCCGTCGGTCCGTGCCCGATCGAATATGGCCAACGTGGTGTCGAAGATCTTCGCCGCCTTGGCCTTGGCCCGGTCGAAGTCGAACCCGTGCAGCTCATCGGCCACCTGGATGACACCACCGGCGTTCACCACGTAGTCCGGCGCGTAGAGGATGCCGCGGCCGTCCAGATCCTTCTCGACGCCCGGGTGGGCCAGCTGGTTGTTGGCCGCGCCGCACACCACCTTCGCGGTCAGGACGGGCACCGTGGCGTCGTCCAGGGCGCCACCGAGCGCGCACGGGGCGTAGACGTCCAGGTCGGCGCGGATCAGCGCCTCGGTGTCCCGGACCGCCCGCACGCGGGGGTGGCGGGCCAGCACGCGGTCCACCGACTCGGTGCGCACATCCGTGACCACGACCTCGGCGCCGTCCTCCAGCAGGTGCTCCACCAGATGGTGGCCGACCTTGCCGACCCCCGCGATGCCGACCCGGCGGCCGCGCAGCGTGGGCGCGCCCCAGGACGCCTGGGCGCTCGCCCGCATCCCCTGGAAGACGCCGAAGGCGGTCAGCACCGAGGAGTCACCGGCGCCGCCGTTCTCCGGGGAGCGGCCGGTGGTCCAGGGGCACTCCCGGGCGACGACGTCCATGTCGGCCACATAGGTGCCCACGTCGCAGGCGGTGACGTAGCGACCGCCCAGGGAGGCCACGAAGCGGCCGTAGGCGAGCAGCAGCTTCTCGGTCTTGATCTCCTCGGGATCGCCGAGGATCACGGCCTTGCCGCCACCGTGGTCGAGCCCGGCGAGCGCGTTCTTGTAGGACATGCCGCGGGCGAGGTTGAGCGCGTCGAGGAGCGCCGCTTCTTCGGGGTGCTCCTCGGAGGCGTAGGCGTGGAAGCGGGTGCCGCCGAGGGCCGGGCCCAGAGCGGTGGAGTGGATCGCGATGACGGCCTTGAGGCCGCTCTCCCGGTCCTGGCAGAGCAGTACCTGCTCATGCCCGCCGAGATCGGAGCGGAACAGTGTCGAAAGCGGTGAGAGAGGGTTCGGCACGCGACTCTCCGTCGGACCGTCGGCGCTGACGGTGTGACGTACGTCGGTCACGGTGGTGACTCCCATAGGTCGGGGTAGACGCCCTCCTGGCTGGTGGGGAGGGCCGTGGGCAAGAGGGTAAGCCCTGGGGGGCCGGGGGATCGGCCATGTCCCCGACGAGTCCGTATGCCGGGCATGGGACGATGCCGTCAGGCGGGGGTAAGGGAGCCCCTGGCGGTGGTCTCAGCCTTGAGGGAGCGCGTGTGACCTTGGCGTCTTCGGTGATTGTCCCGTACGCGGCGTATCTCCGGGTCTATGAGCCACTGGCAGCGTTTCCGGAGCCGGAGAGATCGCACTGGGCGCGGTATGCCAAGCGCGACGACCTGCCGGGCGCGCAGGACGAGCTGCGCCGCTCGCTCGCCGACCTGCTGCCGGTCCCCCCGGTGGCGGTTCCGGTGCACGAGAGCGCGGACGCCTTCGTGGCGCTCGTGGACGGCGTCACCTGTGTCTGCCCCTGGCGCACCCGGCTGAGGGGCTGGCTGGCCCTGGAGGAGCTGCCGGAGCGCCTTCCCGGGCCCCTTCTGGACGCGGCCCTGCCCCCGGTGGTGCGCCGGCAGGCGGTGGCCGACTTCGAGCGGTGGCTGGAGCGCAACCCGGACGCCCGGCCGTGGATCCGCTCGGCCACCTGGCATGTGCCGGTGCGCTGGTTCGTGCTCTTCGGGGACGAGGAGCGCGAGTTCACCAAGGGTGACGACGGGCTCATCCTCCGCTACCGCACCCCAATGGTCCAGGCCAGGCGCCGGGTGGCGCGTGGCCTTAAGGTACTCAAGGAGGCCCTCGGCGAAGGGCCGCTGATCGACGGGCTGGTGGACGTCGGCCGGTGGCTCGAGGAGTTCCACCCCCGGTCGTTGGTCGAGCTGGACTACGGCGGCCTGGTGCACACGCTGCCGGCCGGACAGCTGGAGGACGACCACTCGGCCGCGGACGTGGCGGAGGGCCTGGCGGCGCTGCGGGACGGGGACGGGGAGCGTGCGGGTGTCGCGTACGAGCGGTTGACCGACCGCTGGAGCGTGGTCCGCGGGCGGCAGAACGCGAGCTGAGCGCCCGGCCGAACGGGCGCCGGGTGACCGGCTGAGCGGTCGACCGGAACAGAGGGGACGTAGGTCCCTATCCGGGCCATTGCCTCAATCGTGACCTAAAGCACTGACTTCGGGCCTTGCGGTAATCACCCATCCTCGTGTCAAAATAGGACAAGGAGTCCGGGAGGGGCTCCTTCCGCCCAACTATGGGCGGATTCATCGGTATTGCACTCCTTGATGGATCTGATGACCCCTGATCCTGTTGTGACTGATCGTCACGGCCGTGTGACAGTCCGTTATGGCATGGTCCATCGGCTTCCGTCGAGGTTGGTCACCTGAGAGGGCAATTCCATCGGTTTGGCCGACGGGGCTGGACAGATGGTGTAGTTGTAGTGCCGAGGACAAGCCGTTCGTCCTATAACCGACTCGGCCCGCGTCCGCCATTTCGGGCAACGTGGGTCAAGGTGCAGAATTTAGAGGAAAGAACCGTGATGGTTCGGTTCTCCCGAGGAGGCCGCTCATGACCGCTCGCACCCCTGATGCCGAGCCGCTGCTGACCCCGGCTGAGGTTGCCACGATGTTCCGCGTGGACCCGAAGACGGTCACTCGCTGGGCGAAGGCAGGCAAGCTCACGTCGATCCGAACGCTCGGAGGGCATCGGCGCTACCGCGAAGCGGAGGTCCGTGCTCTTCTTGCGGGCATCCCGCAGCAGCGCAGCGAGGGCTGAAAAACCGCATAACCGGGCATTTCCGGGCCCCCCAGCCCGGTTTTCGCCTGTATAGCTCCACCACGACGGGTGCCTGCCCCAACAGGCCCTCCACCGCTCGACATGGGTGCGTCGTTGATCGCGCTGGACTCCGCCGGGTCCGGCGCGATCTTTTTATGCCCTGGGGAGGTCTTCCGGAGGGTGCCTCCGGGGTCTTCAAATGCCCCTGGAAGCGCAATCGTTCGGGTGGTGCGGGGCGGTCCGCAAGGGGCTCGAGGAAGCCTCGCGGAGCGCTTTCGGGGGGCTCGCGAGGGTCATGGACAGAGGGTGCAATTGCACATATTAAATTGACCTGTGGTGAGTGGGGTGTAAGTTCCCTCACTCCGGAAACCCATTCGGTGACTCCCGTCACACACTCCAACCCTTGCCCTGTGTCCAGTGGTTGCGCTAAAAGGCAACTGCGGTAAGGGCTTACCGAGTTGACGGTGGCACGGCCGCCGTCGTCTCCTCGCGCTCCTCGTGTTCGGCCCCGTCACCCGCCCCGTCACCCGCCTCGTCGGCCGCCGGGTACTCCATCGCCAGCCGCAGCAGGCGATGGCAGATCGGACAGTGCCGGGTGAAGTGGCGGTTGCCCGCGGCGGCCGCCAGATGGGCGCGCAACAGCGCCCTGGTCTCATGCTTCGCGGACGTCGTCATACGCCGCACCTCCCGCGCACCCCCGCGCACACCTTTTAGTTTGGGTACCTCTGTGTGTGGTGTGCCGTCAAGACGCGGAAGGCCCGGATCCATGAATGGATCCGGGCCTTCCGGGTAAGCGGTCCTGACGGGATTTGAACCCGCGGCCTCCACCTTGACAGGGTGGCGAGCACTCCAAACTGCTCCACAGGACCAACAGTGACGCTTGCGGCTCCGCCGCGGTGCGCCGCGCTGTGTGCGCTGCGATGCAGACTCTACAGCAGGTCAGGGGGTGCGGTCGAACTCGCGCCCGGCGGGGCTCCGGCGGGCCGCCGGAGCCCCGCCGGGCTGTTACGGCGCCGCCGCGTCGATGGCCTTCACGATGCGCTTGTCGGACACCGGATAGGCCGTTCCGAGGGCGTGTGCGAAGTAGCTGACCCGCAGCTCCTCGATCATCCAGCGGATCTCCAGCGCCTCCTGGGGCACCGGGCGCCCCGGCCGGAACTGCTCCAGCAGCCAGGCGTACTCGTCCCGCATCTCCCGCACCTTCTCCATCCGGGCGCGGTCCCGCTCGGCGTTGCCCGGAAGCTGCTGGAGCCGCCGGTCCACGGCCACCAGATAGCGCATGAGGTCCGGAAGCCGCCGTACGCCGTGGGCGGTCACGAAACCCGGTGTGATGAGCTCCGAGAGCTGCTCCCTGATGTCCGTGAGCGACGGCAGCAGCACCGGGCTCCTGGTGGCCTTCAGCCGCCGCTCGCACGACTGCCAGGCCGCCAGGACCTCCTGGACCTTGCGCACGGTGTCCAGCGTGGCGTCCATGATGTCGCTGCGGACGGCGTCGAAGAGCTTGCGGAACGATTCCTCGTCCCAGGCCGGGCCGCCACGGGCCGCGATCAGCCGGTCGGCCGCCGCGGCCACACAGTCGTCGAACAGCGCCTGCACACTGCCGTGCGGGCTGCTGGAGAGCGCCAGCTTGGCCTGGTTGGAGAGCTTGCCCTGGACGAACTTGGCCGGGTTGGACGGGAGCTGGAGCAGGATCAGCCGGCGCGTCCCCCGCCACATCGCCTCCCGCTGCTCGGCCTCGGTGTCGAAGAGCCGTACGGCCACCGACGCGCCCTCGTCGACGAGCGCCGGGTACGCCTTGACCGGCTGGCCGCCGCGGCGCGTCTCGAAGGTGCGCGGCAGCGTGCCGACCGTCCACCGGGTCAGCCCGCCGCGCTGCTCGATCCCCACGGCCTCCTTGGAGGATTCGAACGCCTTGGAGATCGCGGCCCGCGTCTTGGGCCGCAGCCGCTGCCGCAGCGTCTCCAGGTCCTTGTCCTCGGCCAGCTTGCGGCGCCGCTCGTCCACCACCCGGAAGGTGATCTTCAGGTGGTCGGGGACCTTCGCCAGGTCCCAGTCCTCCGGCTCGATCGTCACGCCCACCATCCGCTGGAGCTCCCGCCCCAGCGCGGCCGTCAGCGGCTCCTGGAGGGGGACAGCGCTTTCCAGGAAGCGCTTGGCGTAGTTGGGCGCCGGGACGTAGTGCCGGCGGACCGGTTTGGGCAGCGAGCGGATCAGCTCGGTGACCAGATCCTCGCGCAGCCCCGGGATCTGCCAGTCGAAGCCGTCCGGGGTCACCTGGTTGAGCACCTGGAGCGGGATGTGGACGGTCACACCGTCCGCGTCCGCCCCCGGCTCGAACTGATAGGTCACCTTGAACTTGAGCTTCCCCTGGCGCCAGGAGTCCGGATAGGCGTCCTTGGTGACGCCCTGCGCCCGCTCGTTGATGAGCATCGACTTCTCGAAGTTGAGAAGCTCCGGCGCAGTCCCTCCTTCGCGCTGCTTGTGCTTCCACCACGAGTCGAAGTGGGCGCCGGAGACCACATGCTCGGGGATCCGCTGGTCGTAGAAGTCGAAGAGCGTCTCGTCGTCCACGAGGATGTCGCGGCGCCTGGCGCGGTGCTCCAGCTCCTCGACCTCGCCCAGCAGCTTGCGGTTGTCGTGGAAGAACTGGTGGTGAGTGCGCCAGTCGCCCTCCACCAGCGCGTTGCGGATGAACAGGTCGCGGCTGGTCTCGGGGTCGATCCGGCCGTAGTTGACCTTCCGCTGGGCGACGATCGGCACCCCGTAGAGCGTGACCCGCTCGTACGCCATCACCGCCGCCTGCTTCTGCTCCCAGTGCGGCTCGCTGTAGGTGCGCTTGACCAGGTGCTGGGCGAGCGGCTCGATCCACTCGGGCTCGATCCTCGCGTTCACCCGCGCCCACAGCCGGGAGGTCTCCACCAGCTCCGCCGACATCACCCAGCGCGGCGGCTTCTTGAACAGCGCCGAACCGGGGAAGACCGCGAACTTGGCGCTGCGCGCGCCCACGTACTCGTTCTTCTCGGTGTCCTTCAGGCCCACATGGGAGAGCAGCCCCGCCAGCAGCGAGGTGTGGACGCGGTCGGGCGCCGCGTCCTGCTCGGACATGTGGATGTCCATGGTCTTGGCGACCGTGCGCAGCTGGCTGTAGATGTCCTGCCATTCGCGTATGCGCAGGTAGTTGAGGTACTCATGGCGGCACATCCGGCGGAAGGCGGACGAGGACAGCTCTTTCTGCCGCTCCCGGACGTACTTCCACAGATTGAGGAAGGCCAGGAAGTCGCTGGACTCGTCCTTGAATCGGGCGTGCTGCTGATCCGCCTGCTGCTGCTTGTCCGAGGGGCGCTCGCGCGGGTCCTGGATGGACAGCGCCGCCGCGATCACCATGACCTCGCGGACACAGCCGTTGCGATCCGCCTCCAGCACCATCCGGGCCAGCCGCGGGTCCACCGGCAGCTGGGCCAGCTTCCGGCCGACCTGGGTGAGCCGCTTGCGCGGGTCCTTCTGCTTGCTGTCCAGGGCGTGCAGCTCCTCCAGGAGCTGGACGCCGTCCTTGATGTTGCGGCGGTCCGGCGGGTCGATG
Organism: Streptomyces javensis; assembly: GCF_039525925.1. Lineage (NCBI taxonomy): Bacteria > Bacillati > Actinomycetota > Actinomycetes > Kitasatosporales > Streptomycetaceae > Streptomyces > Streptomyces javensis. The sequence continues at coordinate 11,499 of NZ_BAAAIF010000087.1, forward strand.
AAGGGGAACTTCTCGATGTCGCCGAGGCCGGCGGCGGTCATCTGGAGGATGACGGAGGCGAGGTTGGTCCGCAGGATCTCGGCGTCGGTGAACTCCGGACGTGTGATGAAGTCGTCCTCGGAGTACAGCCGGATACAGATGCCGTCGCTGGTCCGGCCGCAGCGGCCCTTGCGCTGATTGGCGCTGGCCTGCGAGATCGGCTCGATGGGCAGCCGCTGGACCTTGGTGCGATGGCTGTAGCGGGAGATCCGGGCGGTGCCCGGGTCGATCACATAGCGGATGCCGGGGACGGTCAGCGAGGTCTCCGCCACGTTCGTCGCCAGCACGATCCGGCGGCCGGTGTGTCTCTGGAAGACCCGGTGCTGCTCGGCGTGCGACAGCCGCGCGTACAGCGGGAGCACCTCGGTGCTCCGGAGCTGCTTCTTGTTCAGCGCGTCGGCGGTGTCGCGGATCTCCCGCTCGCCGGAGAGGAAGACCAGGATGTCGCCCGGCCCCTCGGCCTGGAGCTCGTCGACCGCGTCGCAGATCGCGGTGATCTGGTCGCGGTCGCTGTCCTCGCCACCCTCCTCGAGCAGCGGGCGGTAGCGCACCTCGACCGGATAGGTACGCCCACTGACCTCGACGATCGGCGCGTCGCCGAAATGGCGGGAGAAGCGCTCCGGGTCGATGGTGGCGGAGGTGATCACGACCTTGAGGTCGGGGCGGCGGGGCAGCAGCTGGGCCAGATAGCCGAGCAGGAAGTCGATGTTGAGGCTGCGCTCATGGGCCTCGTCGATGATGATCGTGTCGTACTGGCGCAGCTCGCGGTCGGTCTGGATCTCGGCGAGCAGAATGCCGTCGGTCATCAGCTTGACGTGGGTGTCCTGGCCCACCTGGTCGGTGAAGCGGACCTTCCAGCCGACGGACTCGCCGAGCGGCGACCGCATCTCCTCGGCGATGCGCTCGGCCACGGTGCGGGCCGCGATCCGGCGTGGCTGCGTATGACCGATGAGGCCCTTGACGCCGCGCCCCAGCTCCAGACAGATCTTCGGAATCTGGGTGGTCTTCCCGGAGCCGGTCTCACCCGCGACGATCACCACCTGGTGATCCCGGACGGCCTCGAGGATCGCGTCCTTCTTCTGGCTGACCGGCAGCTCTTCCGGATAGGTGATGGCCGGCACCGCGGCGCGGCGGTCCGCGACCCGCAGCTCGGCACGCGTCATCTCCTCGGCGATCTCGCCGAGCACGGCCGCACGGGCCTCGGGTTTACGGATCCGGCGCGCACCGTCGAGCCGGCGTCCCAGCCGCTGCTGGTCGCGCAGCATCAGCTCGGGCAGCCGCTCCAGCAGGGCGGGCAGGGCGGGGGCAGGCGTGGTGGACATACGGACCCCAGGATCTCACCTCCGGAAAACGGCTGGCGAACCATTTCCGCCCGCGCCGCGTGGCGCGATATGTGCGATATGTATGGGCTCGTCGCTTTAGCGTGAGCTCATGGCCGATGACCTGGCGCAGCGCCCCGACCCCGAGCCCGAACGCCGATCACCGCGATGGGGGTGGAGGGCCTTCAAGCGGTCCCCCTTCTTCCCCGCGACCGTCATCGTGCTGATCATCTCCGCGGGTGCGGGGCTCTTTGCGGGCTCGTACACCTACGCGTTCGCGAACCCCACTCCCCGGAACGTCCCCATCGCCGTGGTGGCCCCCGATCACGGCGCCACCTCGCTGAACCGGTTCCTCGCCGGAATGGAGCAGGCCCTCAACGCCTCCCTCCGGCTGCATCCCTACCCCAGCTACGCCAAGGCCCGCTGGTCCCTGGAGGAGCAGCGGGTCTTCGCGGTCCTCCAGGTGCGCGGCCGCGGCGTGCGGATGGACGTGGCGAGCGCGGCCGGGGCGACCGTCGCCCAGGTGCTCGGCCAGGCCGCGGGCAAGGTCGGCCGGGTGTCCGGGGTGCCGGTCACGGTCAAGGACGTGAAACCGCTCCAGCCCGGTGATCCGCGCGGCCTCGCGGTCTTCTACATCTCCCTGGCCGCCACGATCATCGGCTTCCTCGGCGCCATCCAGCTCAGCGTGAACGCCGCCGCGCTCAACCCGGCCGAACGGATCGCCTTCATGATCGCGTACGCCCTGCTCGGCGGGTTCACCATCGCGGTGATCGTCGACCAGGGGCTGGGCGCGCTCCGGCTCCCCTTCCCGGAGTCCTGGGCGATCCTGGCGCTGACGATGTTCACCTCGGGGCTGGTGTTCTCCATGTTCAACGTCCTCTTCGGGCGCTGGGCGCTCATCCCCACCTGGGGTCTGATGGTGCTCCTCGGCAACCCCTCCTCCGGCGGCGCCGTCTCCTGGCCCCTGCTCCCGTCCCTCCTCGGCACGGTCGGCCGCTGGCTCCCGCCGGGCGCCTCGGTCAACGCCCAGCACACGGCGATCTACTTCCGCGCCCACCAGCACGCGTTTCCGTTCCTGGTGCTGGTGTGCTGGTGCCTGGTGTCCGCCGTGGTCTTCTGGACCTGGCGCCACCGCCACCCGGGCGGACGGCCGCCGAGGGCGACGCCGACGCGGTGCTGAGGGGATGAGGGACCGCCCGACGTTGGGCGCCACCCGCGGCGGGCTGTCCCCCGCCTCCTGTCCGGGGCCCCGCGCCTTCCCGTGGCATCGGTATGCGGCTTCGCCGCGTGAAGGGGTCTGCCCCAGGCCTCGGGGTCCAGGGGCGAAGCCCCTGGTATCGGGAAGGGGCGGGGAGGGGAAAGACACCCGCCGGCCCACGGGCACACGGACACACACGCACACGAAAAAGTCCCTCCCCCACGATCAGGGGAGGGACTTCTCCATGGAGCGCCGAGCAGGCCTTGCACCTACATCCCTCGTTTGGAGACGAGTATCTTTCCTTAGACGACCGACGCATCAACTCCCGCCCTCCGGGGCGGCGTTGCGAGATCAACTATACCCCATCCGGGGGGTCACAGCCGCCACAGCGGGGCGTCGTACCGCTCGGGCTGAGTCCCGATCAACAGGGCCCGCAGATCGGCGCGCTGGACCCCGCTCAGCCCGAGGACCTCGGTGAGACGGCGGAACGTGGTGTGGCTGACCCCGCGGGCGCGGGCCTCCTCCGCGAAGCGGTCGACCCCGGCGAGTACGGCCCTGGGCCGGAACGGACCCTCGGGCGCCGCCCCGAACCGCGCGGCTTTCTCCCGCTCGTAGTCGATCTCCGAGTAGCCGCAGATCTCCCGGCAGTGCCGCTCGGCCCCGGCGAGCCCGGTGGTGTCGGCGATGGCCCCGGCCAGCCGGTTCCGGCGGAACGCGGTGTCGAGGTCCGCCTCATGGATCACCGCCCCGCCGTCCGTCAGGGGAATGGTGAGCCCCGCGTCCCGTACCTCGCACAGCCCGCGCACCCCCCGCGCCGCGGCCGTGAGCATGCCGGTGGCCTCCGACGGATGCCACTCCATGACGGGCCCGATGGGCGCGACATCGTCGGCGGTCAGCGTGTGGACCACCCGCTCCAGCCGTTCGTGCAGCAACTCCACCGGAATCTCCCCGTCCAGCCCGGGCCCGGCCACCAGCAGCCGGATCTCCGCGTTCACCTGCGCACACGCGGCGAGCGACAGCGCGTCCCCGAGCGGGCTCCGCAAGCTCGGCTCATCGCCGTGCGCGAGGATGTCGCCACCGACGTCCAGCAGGTCGATGGAGGCCGGGGCCAGGTGCGCGATCAGCTCCTCCAGCTGCCGGACCATGCCCTCCACGCCGTGGTGGGGGTCGAGCAGCGCGAAGGTGTGCGGCAGCTCGGCGGCCAGACGGGGCAGGGTGGACCCGGCGGGCGCCACGGGCTTCGCGTCCTCGGGCACGGCGTACACGCTCGGCGTCAGCTGCCGGAGACCGGTGAAGTCGGTCGCGGCCCGGGGCCCGGGGACGGGGTCGACGAGCAGCCGGTCCCACGCGTACGTCAGGACCACCGCCCGGTCATCGCCCGTCCCGCGCCCGTACAGGGCCCGGTCGAGCACCGCGGCCGCCACGGCGTCCCCGCCTCCTCCGCCCGCCACGATCAGCCGCGTCATCCGCCCAGCCTACGGCTGGAACGGACAATTCCGTCGTACGGGGCGCGGCGGTCGTCAGTGCGCGGTGAGCCCGCCTCAGTGCGCGGTGAGCCCGCCGTCGACCACGAGCTCCGAACCGGTGACGAACGACGACTCGTCGCTCGCGAGGAAGAGCATCGCCGGCGCGATCTCGTCCGCCCGGCCCGCGCGGGCCATCGGCGTCCGTACGATGTCCGGCTGCTGATCGCCCTGCTCGTCCAGGAGGTCCTGGATCATCGGAGTGGCGATCACCCCCGGGTGCACTGAGTTGACCCGTACGTTGTCGCGGGCGTACTCGACCGCCGCGGTCTTCGACAGCAGCCGGACCGCGCCCTTCGACGCCTGGTACGCGGCGGCCGCACCGCTGCCCACCAGCCCCAGCACCGAGGACGTGTTGATCACCGACCCGCTGCCGCTCGCGCGCAGCAGCGGCATGGCCGCCTTCATCCCCAGCCAGGTGCCCTTCTGGTTCACCTCGATCACGCGGTCCCAGGACGCCTCATCGGTGCCCTCGATACCGGGCCAGTCCAGGATCCCGGCGATGTTGACCAGCACGTCAAGGCGGCCGAAGCGCTCCCGTACGGTGGCGATCACGTCGCCCCACGCGTCCGCCGAGGCGACGTCGAGTACGGCTGAGGCGACGTCGTTGCCGCCACGCTCCTCGATGCGCTCCTCCAGGGCCTTGAGGGGCTCCGGGGCCACATCGGTGAGGAGCAGCCGTGCTCCCTCCCGCGCGAAGAGTTCGGCCGTCGCCGCGCCGATCCCTCCCGTCGCTCCGGTGATCAGGGCGACTTTGCCGTGCAGACGTCCAGACATGGGTTGCTGCTCCGTTCCTCGTCTCGCTCTCGACTCGAATCCCGACCCCGAGTCTGCGTAGGTCAGCGGGGGGCAACCAGGGCGCACGCCGCCTAGGTGCGGCACACCCACCCAGGCGGCGATTGGCGATGCGGGAACGAGGCGGACGGGCGCGTCAGACGGTCCGGGACCTCACCTCGGCCTCCTCCGGCTCCTCCGGCTCTTCCGGCTCCCTCTCCGGACCCTTGCGGTCCTTGAGGCCCTTGCGAACGACCGGGTTGGTCTCGGGAGCGGCCGCCACGGCGAAGACCGTGACCGCGCCCATGCCGATCATGAACAGTGCGATCGGCCAGGACGCGCCTGCCCACGCGAGCAGCGCGGTGGCGATGATGGGGGAGAACCCGCCGACGATCATCGACGCCAGCTCATGCCCCAGGGCGAGCCCGCTGTAGGCCACCCGGCTGGCGAAGAGTTCGGTGAAGAACGCCGGCTGGGTGCCGATCATCGATCCATGGCCGATCACGAGCGCCACGAAGATGGCCACGAAGACCAGCACCGGATTGCGCGAGTCGAACATCGCGAAGAACGGATACGCCCAGACGATCACCGCGATCGCGCCCCCGATATACACGGGTCGGCGTCCGATGCGGTCGGAGAGCGCCCCGAACATCGGCATCGCGAACGACTCGAACAGCATCCCCACCACGAGCGCGGCCAGCACCACCCCCTTGCCCACTCCGACCTCGGCCGCGTAGGAGAGGCTGAAGGTGAGGAAGAGATAGCTGGCACCGGTTTCGGCGACCCGCGCCCCGAAGGCGATCAGTATCGACTTGGGGTGGGTGCGGATGACGTCAAGGAGCGGCGGAGCGGACTTCTTCGCCCCCGATCCCGCCCCCGATCCCGATCCCGACTCCGACTCCGACTCCGTCGCCCGGAACGCGGGCGTCTCCATGATCCGGAGCCGGATCAGCAGCCCGACGGCGGTGAGCAGGATGCCGACCACGAACGGAATGCGCCATCCCCAGGCGAGGAAGGACTCCTTGGTGGTCACCTCCTGGGCGAGCGCGTAGGCGGAGGCGGAGAGGACGAACCCGAGCCCCACACCGGTCTGGCTCCAGGCCGAGTAGAACCCGCGACGGTGGCTCGGCGCGTGTTCGCTGACGATCAGCACCCCGCCGCCCCACTCACCGCCGACGGCGATGCCCTGCACGATCCGCAGCGCCACCAGCAGCACCGGCGCCCAGGCCCCGATGGTGGCGTACGTGGGCAGCAGACCGATCAGACAGGTCGCGACGCCCATGATCACCAGGGTGGTCACCAACATCGACTTACGGCCGATCCGGTCACCGAAGTGCCCGAAGACGATGCCGCCGAGCGGCCGGGCGAGGAACCCCACCGCGTTGGTGCCGAAGGCGGCGATCGTTCCCACCAGCGGATCGAAGGTCGGGAAGAAGAGGGAGTTGAAGACGAGCGCGGCGGCCGTGCCGTAGAGGAAGAAGTCGTACCACTCCAATGCGCTACCGAACAAGCTTGCGATCGCTGCCTTGCGTACTTCGCGCGGGGTGCCCTGCACGTCTGCCATGTCGGCTCTCCAATGGCCACTTGGGATCACGACCTGCGGCTCGGGTGTGTTGGGGGATTGTTCGCCGCTGGTTCCCATGGCGGGAATGGCGGCGTTCCGCTCACCGGGACAGAACGCGAACCGGCGGTTTTCCGCCACGCAGGAGGGCTGCACCCGTACGCCCCTCACACGTCCCACGTTCGTGGGATTTGCATACTTTCACGCCTTACTCTCTGCTTCGCCCGGTCACGCCTTCACGGTGTCGGTCCCGTCCAGGGGCCCGTGACGAAGGGAAGACACACATGCGTGGAAGGCTCGTCATCGCTGCCGCGGCATTGGCCATGGCGCTGACGCCAGGCGTCGCGTCGGCGACACAGGACGGCGACGACCAGAGGCCCGGCCCCTACAGCGCCGAGGCGGCCATGGCCCAAGGCTCCGAAGCGGCCATGCCCGAAGGCTCCGAGGGGACCGAGTCCCAGAGCGCCGAGGCGACCGGTTCCGTCAGTTCCGAGTCGACGGCCTCCCAGAGCGACGAGGCGACCGGTCCCCAGAGCTCGGAAGCGGCCGCGTCCCACGGAGCCTCCCGCACCGACGAGGGGGTGCCCGGCTACGAGGTGGTCACCCTGCCCAATGAGAACGTCCCGAACTTCCAGCGGCGCACGGTGTACTGCCCGAAGGGGAAGAAGGTCATCGGCGGCGGTGCCGAGGCCCGGGGCAACACCGCCATCCTCGTCGGCAGCTTCCCCACCGATGACGCACGGGGCTGGATCGCGCTGGGCCGCCAGACCTCCACCGACAACGTGGGCATCAGCGTCTTCGCGATCTGTGCCAACGTCTGATCGTTATGACCGGGAGGGCCCTCCACTTCTCAGGCGAAGTGCGGCCCGACAGAGCAACCCGTCGGGCCGCACCCGCCGCCCCCGCTCAGCCGCAGCGGAAGTTGGAGCCCCCGTCGTCCAGGTACTTGTCGTAGATCCAGCCGAGGCTCCTGTTGTTCTCGTCTCTGACCCATGTCCAGGTGTGGCCGAGGTCGTTCGTGACGTAGCAGTCGTACTCGACCCAGGCGCCCGGAGAGACATGGCCCACTGTGGTGCAGTCGCCGTACGGTCCGGTGTGGATGGCGGCGGGGGAGGACGTGCTCACCCTGCCCCCGAAGGGATCGTCGTTGGTGTGCGGCCAGTACGCGTTGCCGCACGTGACAGCGGCTGCGTTGGTGGTGGCGGCCTGGGCGCTCGACGTGCCCACGAGACCGAGCGCGACGGCTGCGGCGGCGCCGGCACCGGCGAGAAGGCGGCGTGTCTGCATGGTTACCTCCATTGGTCGCGGAGACGGCTGTGCCTGTCCCAGCGAGGGGCTTGGTCAGGCACGACGGTGGCAGCCAGGTTTGGAGGAGAACCTTGGCAAAGTCTTGAATTGCCTGTTCAGCGAGGGGAAGTCCACCAGGTGATGCCATGCGCACGAAAACGCCCTCTCCGATGATCCTCGGAGAGGGCGTATGCCCAATTCAGGGCTGCGGTGGCTGGGGCCGGGGTCGAACCGGCGATTCAGCCCGAGCAAGGCGGCCGCCGGTGCCCGTTTCGCCTGGCTAAGCGATCCGCTGACGTCCGCTGCTGGCGTCGGCGTACGCGGCGTTGGCGTCACGGCTGGCGTCAGGCGACCTCTTCGTCCAGGCCGCTGAGGGCAGTTGCCGAGGTCTCCTCGGGTGGCCAACCGAGTATCTGCGAACTCCCTCCCCCTGCTGGGCAGTTGACAGTCAGGTACCATGTTGCGCACCGATTTTCCTCTGCCCGTCTGGAGGCTTCATTGACGTCCTCGTCAGATGCGTTCTTACCAGCGTTCCGCTGGTTGCGGGCTCCATAGCCCGTTACGCACGGCTGATTAGGCACCCGCTCACCTAGGTGAGGTGTGCCTGAATTCAGCCGACGAGTGAACAATTCAATGGAGGAACGGTGTCGACCAACTCGGCCCATCAGACGTGCAACCACCCGGCCCGGGACGTCACGATCGTCGCCCTCGGCTCGGCCGTGGTGGCTCTCGTCGCCGTTATCGCCGTGAACGCGCTGGACGGCGGCCCTCTGGCTGCTCTTGCCAGCGGGGGCAGCGCCTTTGCGGCTGCGTTCAGTGTGGGCATGGGCGTCTTGGCACACCTCAAGCGCACTGCCTAAAGAGTCACACCGGGGCGGCCCTCGCCAGGGCCGCCCCGTCTACAGCGGATGCGAGAGTCGCTTGGCTAGTCGGCGCTCTTGGTGGCCTCGTCCAGCAGCAGATACAGCAGGCCGACCAGACTGCCGCTGCTGACGATCTCGCGGCGGTCGATCATCCCCCTTATCTCCGAGAGGGGGATCCACTCGATCCGGTCCGATTCGTTCAGCTCCGTCGGCGGCCCGGTGTAGGTGGCCCCATCGGCGCGGAAGACATGGTGCTCGGAGTCGGTGATCCCGTTCGCGGGCTGTGCGTACATCAGGGGCTTCATCGCCTCGACCCGCCAGCCGGTCTCTTCCTCGACCTCGCGGGCGGCGGCCTGCTCCGGGGTCTCGCCGGGCTCAATGAGTCCCATGGGCAGTTCCCAGCCCCAGGCGTCGGTGATGAACCGGTGGCGCCACATCATCAGGACGCGCTTGTGGTCATCGACCACGGCGGCGACGGCGAGGTGTCGCATGCGTACGACGTGGTGTTCCCAGCGCCGCCCGTCGGGCTGCTGTACGTCGACCAGCCACAGGTTGACCCAAGGGTTGCTGTAGATCTGCCGCTCGCCGTGGACGGTCCACCGCATGAACCCACTCCCCTTCGTCGATGCGGTGCCCAGCATGTCACTTCGTGGTCCACCGCTCTTACGGTGCGTGCCGTGGGCGTCACAGGCAACGAAGAAGCCCCCTCCGGATGACCCGGGAGGGGGCTTTGCCCTGGTGAGGGCTGCGGTGGCTGGGGCCGGGGTCGAACCGGCGACCTTCCGCTTTTCAGGCGGACGCTCGTACCAACTGAGCTACCCAGCCGCAGCGGTCCTGACGGGATTTGAACCCGCGGCCTCCACCTTGACAGGGTGGCGAGCACTCCAAACTGCTCCACAGGACCTTGCGTGTACGAGCACGAGTCTCGCACAGGTGGTGTGCGCTCCCAACGGGATTTCCCGTCGTGGATTCGCACTCCTTGCGATCTTCGAATCGGGGCCTTGATTTCTCTCCGCCGCGTCGTTGTCGCTGGATCAGCGTATCAGAACTCCGGCCGTGTTCTGACCGCTCACCGGGCGGGCCGGGGTGCGGCCGGAGGTCTGTACGTCCCGGCCCGGATCAGGGGCGGCCGCCGCGTTCCAGGGGGATCTTCTCGCCCGCCTCGATCGCGACCGGCAGCCGGTTCTCGGTGGGGGGCAGGGGGCAGGTCGCGAGGTCGGTGTAGGCGCAGGGGAGGTTGGTGGCGCGGTTGAAGTCGAGGGTGACGCGGCCGGTCTCGTCGGGGGCGTCGATCTGGAGGGAGCGGTTCGCGGCGTACGTGGTGACGCCCGAGGTCGCGTCGGTGAGGAGCACCATCAGGGTGCCGGGCCGCTTGCCGTTGAAGGCGGTGAGCCGGAACGTCTCGCCGGCCAGGTCGAACTCGACCTGGCCAGGTGCGTCGTAGACGTGCTCCAGGCCCTCCGCCACGGCGCCCACGGTGATCGCGCGTGGCTCCTCGAAGGGGAGGTAGCGGCCGGTGCGGACCCAGCGGGGGTCGGGGGCGTAGGCGGGGGTGCCGGTGAAGTCGGTGCGGAGGGGGTTGCCGGGGTGGCGGGGGCGGATGATGTCGTGGCCGCCGCGCTTGGCGATCTCGATCACCGCGTCGCCGTACCCCGAGTACAGGCTGGCCCGCTCGGCGATCGCCCCGAAGACGTACCGCCCGTGCACCGCCGTGCCGTCGACCGTCAGCTCCTCGCCGTCGGCGAGCTCGACCACCACGCCCTCCGGGCCGCTGGACCAGGCCCCCGGGGCGTCCTCGAAGCGGGTCGGGTCCGGGGTCAGCCAGCGCAGGCTGGTGATCGCGAGAAAACCCTGGGGGTCGGCGAGCGCCTGCTCATGGGCGCGGTGCCAGCGCTCCCACTCCTCGGCGAAGCTCACCCGGTCGATGTCCCGGTCGACGTCCTGGACGGTCATCTGCGCTCCCTCGCGTGGGGCCTGCGGCGGGTTCGGTGCCGTTGCGTACGTACAACCGCGTCGGGGAAGGAGACATTCCGGGAGCCGTAGGGTCATCGTGCGGCGCCATCGTGCGGCGGACCGTCGTGCGGCGCGCATAAAAAAGTCACCGGCAGGTACGTTTCGACCTGCGGTGACTCAAAGAAGGTGGTGCCCCCAACGGGATTCGAACCCGTGCTACCGCCTTGAAAGGGCGGCGTCCTGGGCCACTAGACGATGAGGGCCGATGGCCCACCTGGGCGCCTTGCGGCGCTTTCGGGGACGCGAGAAGCATATGGGATGCCGGTGAGGTTCGCCAAAACGGTTTACGGAGTGGTGGGCGTCGGTGTCGCGCCCGGGCGGTTCTCGGCCGGTAGATGACGGCTGACCTCGGCCTTCGCCAGGCCCAGACCGCCCAGATCGATCTCGTCCCACGCCTGGAGCCGCCGCGTGTCCCGGTCCAGGTAGAGGACCGACGCCTGCACCGTGTCCGGTGTGCCGTCGTCCACCGCGCGCAGCCCGCTGCCGCCCGTCGACCCCTCGGTCATCAGCCGGGTGCCGCCGGGGAGCACCTCCGTACGGCGGTGATGGACATGGCCGGTGAGGGCGAGCGGCACGGTGCCGTCGGTCTCCCGGGCGGCGATGGGGTTGTGGGCGAGGGCGATGTCGACCGGGGAGCCGGCGGCCTTGCGGTCCCGGATCGCCTCGGCGAGCTGCCGTCCGGCGCTGTGCTCGGCCGCGTCACCGGCCGCCGCGGCGGAGCGGTCGGGGGTGAACTGCGGATCGCCGATGCCCGCGATCCGCAGCCCGGCGACGGTGACCACACCGCCGTTGTCCACGACATGCGCCCCCTTGCGCTTGGCCAGGTAGCGCTGGGTCGACGCCGAGTCGTGGTTGCCGCGCACCCAGACGTAGGGGGCGCCGAGGTCGGAGACGGGGTCGAGGAAGCCGTTCTCGGCGGAGGTGCCGTGGTCCATCGTGTCGCCCGTGTCGATGATCACGTTGACCTTGTACTGCCGCACCAGCGACTGCACGATGTGCCACGCGGCCGGATTGAGGTGGACGTCCGAGATGTGCAGCACCCGCATGGTGGTCGGATCGGGCTGGTACGCCGGGAGCGTCGAGGTCGCCTCGTAGAGCTGGGTGACATTGGTCACCAGCCGGGCCAACTCCCGCTGATAGACGTCGAAGTCGGTCACGATGCTGCGCGCGTTGCCCACCACCGAGGGGGCGCTGGAGAGCAGCCCGGAGTAGCGCGGCTCCAGTACGGAATTCGGGTTCCACGTGGCGTAGACGGCGCCCCCGGAGGCGGTCAGCAGCGTGAGCGCGAGCCCTCCGGCGGCCAGCGCCCGGCGGGGGCGGCGGTAGACCGCCAGGCCCAGCGCGGTGGCGCCGAAGACCACGGCGACGCAGGAGCGGACCGCGAGGCCGAGGGTGCCGCGGGTGATGTCGCTCGCGACCTCGTCCTGGAGCCCGGAGAGCCGCTCGGGGTGGTCGACGAGGGCCTGGGACCGTATGGGGTCGAGCCGGTCCACGTCCACGTCCAGGCGGAGCGGGGCGTGGTGGCTGTTCAGCTCGAGCGCGCCCAGCGGGGCCACGTTGATCTTGGTGCCGCCGGTGAGGGACGGCCGCAGCGCCATCCGCGTGTCCATCGGGCCCACGGAGATGTGGACGCTGCCCACCACCAGCAGTCCGATCCAGGCGCCGAGGACAGTCACGGCGGCCAGCCCGGCGGCGCGGACGAGGGGGCGGGCTGGCGCGGTGGAGCCGAGCGCCATGGGGTCCAACGGCGCGGGGTCGAACGGCGTGGGGTCGAACGGCGCGGGCGCGCGGTTGCGGGAAGCGGCGGGGGAGGGGGACTGCGAGGGGCGGCGGAAGGGGTGGAGAGACGGGCGGCGGAAGCGGTGAAGAGACGGGCGGCGGAAGCGGTGAAGAGACGGGCGGCGGAGGCGGCGGAGAGACGAGCGGCGGAAGCGGCGGAGAGGGGAGACGGCCGCGGTGCCCGCGCGCTGAGCGGTGGCACGGAGCAGCCGGAGCGGTTCGCGGGCCATTGCTCCCGTATGCCCGTCCGCGCGGGGCCGTATGCCTGGGCGGCGTGGGGGTGGGGCGGCGCCGGGTGGCGGTGCGCCGGGTGACGTGCGCCGGGCGCCGGGCGCCGGGCGGCCGGAGGCGTCCGGCGCGGATACCTCGGCGCCGACGGCTCCTTTCCGGGCCCGGCTGCCTGACAATGGCCTCGTGCTGGAGATGACGCGCGAGGAGTTCGAGGAACTGGTCGCCGAGGCGCTGGACCGGATCCCCCCGGAGCTGACACGGCTCATGGACAACGTCGCCGTGTTCGTGGAGGACGAGCCACCGACGGACGATCCCGAGCTGCTCGGGCTCTACGAGGGGACGCCGCTCACCGACCGTGGTGAGTGGTACGCGGGCGTCCTGCCGGACCGGATCACCGTCTACCGGGGCCCGACGCTGCGGTTGAGCGAGACGCGGGAGGACGTCGTCCAGGAGACCGAGGTGACCGTGGTCCACGAGATCGCGCACCACTTCGGGATCGACGACGCGCGGCTGCACGCGCTCGGGTACGGCTGACCCCGTCCGGCGGCCCGGGCGCCCGCCGGACGATATCCGTCCACCTCCGCCGCCCACCTCCGCCGTCCACCTCCGCCTCCGCCTACGACCGACGCCGGACGCGCGGTCTACGCGACGGGCCGGGTCCGTACCGGAGGCGTGTCCTGGGCGGGTCGGGGCCAGTTGGGCAGGGCGTCACATCCCCGCCGTCTGGAGGTGTCCCGCGCATGCCCGGATCCTGCGTACCCGGATCCCCCGCTCCTCGCACCGCCCGTTCCTCCCGGAGCGCCCGTTCCCCCCGGGCCTCCCGGAGCCCTGGGGCCGCCGCGCGCGTGCCCCGCGCCGCCGTGCGCGGGGCGGCGGTCGCGGCGCTCGTGGCCGTCGCCATGGCGCTGGGCGGCTGCATGAGCATCTCCGACGACCCCGAGCGGCCGGACAAACACCGCGGCTCCCACCAGAAGGGCGAGGCGGCGGACACGGGCGGCGCCGTGGTGCGCTCCGACGGCAGGGGGCGTGCGTACGCGGACTCCGACCGGGACGAGAAGGACGGGAAGAGGAAGAAGGGGGAGAAGGGGAAGAAGAAGGACGGCGATGACCGATCGGCCTCGGCTTCCGCGACCGACCCCGGGGCCGAGCCCTCGGCCCCGCCCGGTAAGAAGGGTGATCCACATCACCGTCCGGCTCCCTCCGCCCCGCCGCAGCCGGGCGGCGCCACCCCGTCCGACGCGCCGCCCGCGCCCCGCCCGTCGAGCCCGCCGCCGAGCGCGCCGGACCCGAAGCCGACCGACGCCGAGCCCCCGACCGCACCCGCCTCCCCGTCGGACCAGCCCGCGGGATAGGCCCACGCGTCCGGGATAGGCCCACGAGCCCACGGGACGGGCCCACGAGCCCATGGGGCAGGCCCACGGGTCCGCGGGACAGGCCCACGAGTCCGCGGGACCGGCCCACGAGCCCACGGGACAGGCCCACGAGTCCGCAGGACCGGACCACGAGCCCACGGGACAGGCCCACGAGCCCATGGGGCAGGCCCACGAGCCCACGGGACAGGCCCACTGGCTGGGCCCACGGAATGCGCCCAGGTCGTCGTCGGCCAGCGCGGATGGAGCGAATTTGCTCTTGAGGGGTGGAGGTGCGTATGGTGGTAGATCGTTTGATCCCATTTGCCCGGCGCCTCGTAGAAGTGCGCCGTGAGGCGCGTTCCTTGCCATCCCGTGGCTGACCGCATAGAGGCGGTCGTTTGCGACAACACACGGAGTTTGGGCGCGTGCCGAGACTCCGGAAGGTTTCGCATTTCGCATGTCTGTTTCCACTGATCACGCCGTCATGCCCGCTCACGAGGAGTCGGGCGATTCGAGCGAGCTGACCGCTCCAAGCGAGTCAAGCGAGTCGAGCCAGCTGACCGCCCCGGCCGTGCCGTTCGAGCCGTCGGCGCAGGACGAGCAAGCCGCCACGGAAGCCCCCGACACCCCTAAGGCGCCCGACATCACATTCGCCGACCTCGGCCTCCCCGAGCAGATCGTCCGCAAGCTGGCGCAGAACGGCGTCACCACGCCCTTCCCGATCCAGGCCGCGACCATCCCCGACGCCCTCGCCGGACGCGACATCCTCGGCCGCGGCCGTACCGGCTCCGGCAAGACCCTCTCGTTCGGCCTTCCGCTGCTGACCACGCTGGCCGGCGGCCACACGGAGAAGAAGCGCCCCCGTGGGCTGATCCTCACCCCGACCCGCGAGCTCGCGATGCAGGTGAGCGACGCGCTCCAGCCGTACGGCGATGTTCTCGGTCTCAAGCTCAAGGTCGTCTGCGGCGGCACCTCGATGGGCAATCAGATCTACGCGCTGGAGCGCGGCGTGGACATCCTGGTCGCCACCCCGGGCCGGCTGCGCGACATCATCGATCGCGGTGCCGCGTCCCTGGACAAGGTGCAGATCGCGGTCCTCGACGAGGCCGACCAGATGGCCGACATGGGCTTCCTGCCCGAGGTCACCGAGATCCTCGACCTGGTGCCGCAGGGCGGGCAGCGGCTGCTGTTCTCCGCGACGCTCGAGAACGAGATCGACTCCCTGGTCAAGCGCTACCTGGTCGACCCGGTCACCCACGAGGTGGACCCGTCGGCGGGCGCCGTCTCGACCATGACCCACCATGTGCTGGTCGTGAAGCCGAAGGACAAGGCGCCGGTCACCGCCGCCATCGCGGCGCGCAAGGGCCGCACGATCATCTTCGTCCGCACCCAGCTGGGCTGCGACCGCGTCGCCGAGCAGCTGTGCGACGCGGGCGTACGCGCCGACGCGCTGCACGGCGGCATGACGCAGGGCGCGCGCACCCGCACCCTGGCCGACTTCAAGGACGGGTACGTCAATGTGCTCGTCGCCACGGACGTCGCCGCGCGCGGCATCCACGTCGACGGCATCGACCTGGTGCTGAACGTGGACCCGGCCGGCGACCACAAGGACTATCTGCACCGCTCCGGCCGTACGGCCCGGGCGGGCCAGAGCGGCACCGTCGTCTCGCTGGCCCTGCCGCACCAGCGCCGCCAGATCTTCCGGCTGATGGAGGACGCGGGCGTCGACGCCTCGCGCCACATCGTCGGCGGCGGTGGAGCGTTCGACGAGGACGTGGCCCAGATCACGGGCGCCCGTTCGCTCACCGAGGTGCAGGCGGAGGCGGCCTCGAACGCGGCCAAGCAGGCCGAGCGCGAGGCGCAGGACCTCACCCGGCAGCTGGAGCGGGCGCAGCGGCGCGCGGCCGAGCTGCGCGAGGAGGCCGACCGGCTGACCGCACGGGCGGCCCGCGAGCGCGGCGAGACCGTGGCACCGGCGGAGTCCGCGACCCCGGCCGAGGCCGGGGCGGAGACGGTGGCCGAGGCCGCCGCTGTGACGCTGCCCGCGCAGCGCACGGCGGCGCCCGCGACCGTGCCCGCCGTGGCGGGCGCGGGCGCCGTGGCCGTCGAGGGCGCGGCTGACGGCGAGGCGCCGCGCCGCTCCTCGTACGACCGCCGGGACAACGACCGGGGCGACCGGGGCGACCGGGGCCGGGACGACCGTGGTGGCCGTTCCTTCGACCGTCGGGACGGCGACCGTGACCGCGGCTTCAACCGCGACCGGCGGGACGACCGGCGCGACGACCGTGGCGGCTTCAACCGGCGGGACGACCGTGGCGGCCGTTCGTACGACCGCCGGGACGGCGACCGTGACCGCGGCTTCAACCGCGACCGTCGCGATGACCGCCGTGACGACCGTCGCGACGACCGCTTCGGCCGTGACCGCGACCGCGACCGGGACCGGGACCGCCGGGACAACGACCGCGGCTTCGGCCGGGACCGCCGTGACGACCGCTCGTTCGGCCGCGACCGCCGGGATGACCGTGGCGGCTTCAACCGCCGTGACGACCGTGGCGGCAGCCGTCCGTACGAGCGCCGTGACGACCGGGGCGGCCGTTCCTTCGACCGCCGGGACAACGACCGTGGTGGCCGCTCCTTCGAGCGCCGCGACCACAACCACCGTGGCGGGGACCGTCCGTTCAACCGCGACCGCCGCGACGACCGCCCGGGCCGTCGTGACGACCACCGCGGCGGTGCCACCGGCGGCCGTTCGTACGAGCGCTCCCACAGCTCGCACGACCGGTCCTCCTTCGACCGCCGCGCCGACAAGCCGCGCTGGAAGCGCAACGGCTGATCGGATCGTGCGCAACGGCTGATCGGGCCGTGCGCATCGGCTGATCGGATCATGCGCAACGGCTGATCGGGCCGTGCGCATCGGCTGATCGGGCCGTGCCGAGGGCCGTGCAACACCACGCTGTTGCACGGCCTTTCGCTCCCGGAGGGTATTGGCTCGGGTGTTGGCCGCTCGCCGAGCTATGCTGCGGGGGTGCGGGTCATTAGCTCAATTGGCAGAGCAGTGGACTTTTAATCCATTGGTTCAGGGTTCGAGCCCCTGATGACCCACCTTGGAAACCGCAGGCGCCATTGGTGACCTGCGGTTTCCTCGTTCCTGAGGGTCCCGCCGCGCGGTCTTCGGCACCCCGGGACCAGGGGGTTCCGACCCTCGTCGTACAGAAGATCGAGTCTCACTCGACCGGCGCTTGAGCGGATGCCGAACGGTACTCGAGCGAAGAGCCTGAACCTGCTGCGTCTGGCCCGCTGCTCGGTAACGCGTAAGGAGACTCCTCGTGCGACTCGCGACAACGATCCGGGGGTTGATCCCCGTCATGGCGCTGGCGGTATCCGCATGGGCGGTCTCCGCTCCGGCGTCCGCCGAAGGAAAGGGAGGCGGCGGAAAGGAGGGTGAGAAGGCGGCCCCGGTGCCCTGTGGGGACGCGGCGGCGCTGGTCAACGCGGTGAGCGAGGCCAACAGTTCGCCGTCGGGCGGATCCGTCGCCCTGACCACGGGGTGTGTCTACACGCTGGGCTCGGCGGCGTTCACCGGCCCCAACGGCGCTGACGGACTGCCGCTCATCACCCGGGACGTCACCATCAGCGGGACCCTGGCGACCATCAGACGCAGCGCGTCCGCGGCGGACTTCCGGATCGCGGAGATCGCGCCCGGCGGAAGCCTTACGGTCAACGGCGTGACCTTCTCGGACGGCCGGGCGACCTCGGGGGCGGGCACCGACGGCGGCGGCATCCTCGACGCGGGCTCACTGCGGTTGATCCAGTCCACGGTCACGGGCAACACCGCGAGCAATGTCGGCGGGGGCATCGAGATCGCCTCGGGCGGCTCGGCGGTCCTTTCAGGCACGGATGTGACGCACAATTCCGCGGGCGACGGCGGCGGTATTCACATCAATACGTCGGCCACTCTCAGCGTCTCGGGCGGGAACATTTCCGACAATACCGCGAACAGCTCGGGCGGCGGCGTCAGCAACTTCGGAACGACGCTGCTGAGCGCTGTCGGGATCGCGCGGAACAGGACCACCAACTTCGAGGGCGGCGGCATCTCCACCGCGGTCGGAGATCTCACGCTCAACGGCAGCCGGGTGCTCGAGAACACCGCCGGCAGTTTCGGCGGCGGTATCGCCAATATGGGCAGCGCGCTGCGGGTGCTGGCCACCACCGTGAACGGGAACACCGCCACGCTGAACGGCGGCGGTGTGTTCCAGCACGCGGGCACCACACAAATGACCGGCGACACCGTGACCGGCAATACGGCCAATGGCGGTCAGGGCGGTGGGATCTTCACCGACGGCGGCTCGATCGCGCTCTCCGCGACGACGGTCACCGGGAACAACCCGAACCAGTGCGTACCGGCCCTCGCGGGCTGCTGAAGAAGGAGACTGAACGCCGCGGCGCCCCCGGAAGACATTCTTCCGGGGGCGCCGCACGCCTGACCGCCTGCTGCACCGTCAGTGCTTGCAGTCCTTCTTCTTGGCCTTGACCTTGGCCTTGTGCGTGGACTTCGCCTTGTGCGCGCACTTGGCCTTCTTGTGCGGGTCCTTGGCCTTGGCCTTGTGCGAGGACTTCGCCTTGTGCTGCTTCTTGGCCTTGTGCGGGTCCTTGGCCTTGTGCTGCTTCTTCGGCGGGTCCTTGTGCACGACGACGACCGGGTCCGGCTCGTCGAGGGCGACGTTCGCGCAGTTGGAGCCGATGTTGACGTCGCCCGTCGGGGCGGCGAGACCGGTGATCAGCGTGGTGCCGGTGGCCGTGTCGCAGTCATTTGCCTGGACGGCCGAACCGCTGTGACCGCTGGTGAAGTTGATGCAGTCCGAGCCGAGGTTGATGTCGCCGGTGTTGGCGGCGCCGCCGGTGTTGGTGGTGGTGCCGGTGGACGTGTCACAGAGGTTTCGCTGAGCCCCGCTGGACTGCGGGAAGAGGCCATGGGCACTCGCGCTACCGGCGCCGCCGACCACCATTGTGCCCGCGGCCGCCGCGGCCATGAGAGCTGCCTTCTTGCCGATCTGCATTGTTCTGGTGCCTCCATATCGGGTTCTCCGCGAAAATTCCGCAGACACCTCTTGAACGAGATTTCCGCAAGCCGGGATCCGGGAGTATCGGAAGCATCACCCATACGCCACAGTAAAGGTATATTCAGTCGTCCATGGGAACGAAAAAGATGAACGCGGCTCCGGGGCGGATTTCCCGGGGCCGCGTCCATGGCGAGCGGATGTGTCCGGAGCCCGGTGGCGGGTTCCGGAATTCGGTGTTTCAGGACCGCTGACGGTTTCCCTGGCCACCGCTCTTACCGCTCTTCGTGCCGTTCGCGCTCTTCCCCTGATTTCCGTTCTGGGGGTCGGCGCCGGCGGCATTGACGCAGTTGGTCTCGTTGGTGACCTCGGAGCCGGGGCCGATCGTGATCGGGCCCGTCACGGAGGTGGTGCGGCAGTTGTTGGTCTGCTTCGTGACCCCGCCCGACTCGCTGACGTTGACACAGTTGGTCCCGTTCTTGATTTCGGATCCGGGAGCCAGTGCGACGGTGATCGGACCGATGACGGAGTGGGTACGGCAGCGGTTCTCCTGCGTCGTCACACCCGATTCGGCGGTGTTGACGCAGTCGGTCTGATTGCTGATCTCGGTCGGGCCGGCCGCCACGGTGACGGTGCCGATGACGGAACTGGTGGTGCAGCGATTGCTCTGTGTCCCGCCGTTGGCGCCGGTCGAGCGGCTGGGACCGGGGCCGGTGGCTTCGGCTCCGCCCGCACCGCCGATGAGCAGCGCGCCCACGGTCGCCGCAAGAAGCGCCGTCCTTTTGCGCATGTGCATAAAGAGCCTCCAATCGGGCTTCGGGCGCGGTGCGCTCAGCACCGTCACCGAAAAGCCTTTCTCATGGCAGCGGCCCTGGAAGGGAGGCTTCCAGGGCCGCGATTCCCAACGGGGGGATGCCTCATGGTGTTACCGCGGACGGGAACACCATGAAAGGGTCAGCGACTCAGTGGCGGGCGCTGTCGTCGTCGACGGCGATGTTCGCGCACTTGGAGCCGATGTTGGTGTCGCCCGTCGGGGCGGCGGCGCCGGTGACCAGCGTGATGCCGGTGGCCGTGTCGCATTCGTTGGCCTGGACGACCGAACCGCCGCTGTTGGTGAAGTTGATGCAGTCCGAGCCGATGTTGATGTCACCGGTGGGGGCGGCACCGCCGGTGTTGGTGGTGGCACCGGTGGCCGTGTCGCAGTGGTTGAGCTGCACGATGAAGTCGTCGTTGTTCTGGGCCAGGGCACCGCCCGCGCCACCGATGACCAGAGCGCCGGCGGCCGCGGTCAGAAGAACTGCCTTCTTGCCGATGTTCACTTAAATCCTCCGTCTGGGTTGCTCCGCGAATTCACGGACGCATGACACAACGAAGCTCATCAGTTAAGGCTTCGGGCCGCCAGTCAGCTTCACCCGTCCGGCATAGTGCGACTCTTCCGGTGCGTGTTATCCGAGAATCCCGCTAAGGGGGACCAATGCGAGCTCCATTTGGCCCAGCGGAATCGGAATCCCTTTTATGAGAAGGGGAGGAGGTCGGCCGGGGGCGGCCCCGCGCCGGCCGCGTCGCTCGGCCCCCGTCCCTGCCTCCGGCCCCGCCTCCGCCCACGCGGACTTGTTCGACCGGTCGGACGAGTGATACATCCAGGCCCTACGACGCAGGAGTGAGTGAGGCACGGTCACACCGACAGCTTCGCCGAACCGCAGCGCGGCGCGTGTTCACGCCGCTACGCTAAGTGCGCGAAGTGGTCGCCCGGGGGGCGCGGCGAATCAACGCCGGGAGGCGGGAGGAGAGACATGGGGCACTCACGAGGGGAAGGGACCCCGGCTGAGCTGATGGACGGGCTGCTCGCCCGTGCGCAGAACGGCTTCGAGATCGGCGAGGCGGTGCTGGCCCAGGCGCGGAGCGCCCTGATGCACCAGTCCGAGCTGCGGTCCTGTCGGCAGTGCAACGAGCGGTGCGGCCAGCTCGGGTACAGCACCTACCGGCATGTCTTCCTGCTCCCCGACGGCAGCAGCCTGCTGCTGTGGGAACTGGAGCACAACACGGGCGAGGGCGGCCGCCCGCTGTACGAGCTCTACGCGGACGAGGACGCCCTGACCCTGGCCGAGCGCCGCGTCCACGACCGCCTCGGCGGCGCCCGCTGGGAGGAGCTCGACGGGTTACCGCTGTGGCTCCCGGACCAGCTGCTGCACACGGCCGAGCCGGTGGAGAACTCCCGCGCGTATGTGGCCGACAACTCGGCCGACCACGCCCGTCGCGTCCTGCGCCGCGCGGAGAACCCCGACCGCCCGGGCGAGGAGACCGAGCGGCTGCTGGCCACCGCGTTCGCCCATGACATCGCCCTCGCGCCCAAGCCCCGGCGCCGCTCCGGCGGCCCCGACGCGACCTGGTGCCGCTTCTACGAGCACGCCTTCCTCCTCGCCGGAGGGGACGAGATCGTGCTGTGGGAGCTGGAGCACAACCTGACCCGGGACGGCCGGCTGGTGTGCGAGGTGTACCTCGACGAGGTCTCGGCGGAGCTGGCGGCGGACCGCCACGCCCGCGCGCTGGGCGTCGACCTCTGACCTACGCGGCGTCTGAGGCACACGGAACCGCTGACGTACGCCGTACCTGACGCTTCCGCAGCCCGTCCGTAGCCCGCCCCGTAGCCCGCCGCCGTCCTCACCCGTCCAGCACCCGCTTGGCCGATACCGACTCGCCTGGCGGCCCGTCAGCCGGAAGCCTGGTGACGACGGTGACGCCGTGACGACAGTGCCGCCGCGAACGCCGTGACGGCGGGACGGCGGGACGGCGTGACCACGGCGGGACGCGGACCAGGGAAGCGAGAGAAGCCGGTGCGGGTGCGAGGGAGCAGGGCTCGTACGGGCGCCCGTACGGAGGGCCGTACGGAGCGGCGTACGGCCTGGCTCCGGCTGACCGGCCCGGTCGCCCGCCGCCGTCCCACCACCCGCGTCCGTACGCTCATCGACACCGGCGCCGCGGCCGGTGCCGCCGCCGACGCGTCCGCCGGGCCCACCGCGGGGCCCGCTCCGGCCGAGGAGGGCGGCAGGGAGCCCCCGGGCCGCCGTATCGCCCGCTGGGTCCCCGCCGTCCTCGTCCTCGGCGGTATCGCCTTCGACCTGGCCGCCCCGCCCGGCTACACCGCCTCGCCGTTCTTCGCCGCCGCCCCTTTGGTCGCCGCGGCGCTCTTACCGTTGCGTCAGACCATCGTCACGGCCGTCGTCGCCGTCCTCACCGCCTGTCTGCTGGCGGAGTTGCACGGGGTCAGGGACCCAACCCAGGCGGCCACCGAGATCATCACGGTGGCGACGGTGACCGTGCTGGCGGTGGTGATCAACCGCGTCGTACGCCGCAGCTACCACCGGCTCGCCTCGGCGCGCGGCGTCGCGGAGGCGGCCCAGCGCGCCGTCCTGCCCGCGCCGCCCGCCCGGCTCGCCGGACTGGAGATCGCCGCGCGCTACGTACCGGCGGAGAAGTACGCGGCGATCGGCGGTGATCTCTACGCGGTCCAGGACACCCCGCACGGCGTACGGCTGACCGTCGGGGACGTACGCGGCAAGGGGCTGGGGGCCGTGGAGGTCGTGGCGATCCTCCTGGGCTGCTTCCGGGAGGCCGCGGAGCAGGAGACGACCCTGGAGGCGCTCGTGGGCCGCCTGGAGCGGGCGTTGCAGCGCGAGGGCGCCCGGCGGGCCGACCTGGAGGTGGTCGAGGGGTTCACGACGGCCGTGGTGGCCGAAATTCCCCGTGGCGGCTCCACCCTGCGGCTGATCAACCGCGGCCATCCGGCGCCGCTGCTCCTGGCGGAGGGCGGCGCGGTGCGCGCCCTGGAGCCGGAGGCGTCGGCGCTGCCGGTGGGGATGGGGGAGTTGGCGGGGTGGCCGGATCGGGTGATGGAGCTGGCGTTCGCGGAGGGCGAGACGCTGCTGCTGTTCACGGACGGGGTCACGGAGGCCCGGGACCGCCATGGCGAGTTCTACGACCCGGAGGAGCGGCTGCGCGGCCGCCGCTTCGCCGGTCCGCAGGAGCTGCTGGACGTGTTGGTGGCCGACGTCGAGCGCCATACGGGTGGCGGGACGTCGGATGACATGGCACTGCTGGCGGTCCGGCGGACCCCGGCCCGCGGCAATGGCCGGGACAACGGACGAGAGACCGATCAACCGCACCGCCCCGCACACCCTGCGTAACCGACCGAGCCCACTCCGCATAACAATTGACGCACGATCGATCCGTATGCGGTTTTGCCAACTCTTGCCCAGTACGTCGACTCGCCCCCATCTGTCCCTCCTTGAGCGCTAAGTTCATGCCAAAGGTGCGCGGATTCCTCGGAACAGCTTGGAATCACATCGCGCTCTCTATTAACGTTCGATAACGCAGCGCGGTCGTCACAACCGTCGCAAGGGCGGCACCGTGCGCCGTCGCCGAATCCCGTACGCACAGCGGCAGCACCGCACCACCAGCAGCACCAAGGGAACCGGGGAACCAACAACCTTGGGGTGAATCGGGTCGAACCTGACCCGTAGGAGACCTTCCTGCTCCGAACCCGTCAGCTAACCCGGTAGGCGAGAGGGAAGGAAAGGAGTGCGCCTCCGTGGCGTCCAACAGGTCTGTCCTGGACGAGGCCCCGTATAGAACACGGGGAGGCGGTTTGGGGACCGCCACCGCCTACGGCCCCGGCTTCGACGCCGGCGGCGGGATGAGCTCAGGGGACGGCCGATTCGCCCCCGGCGACCCTTACGCGTTCGCCCCTGACGACCGCTACGCGGATGAGGGCGCTCCCGAGGGCCCGGGTGCCGGTTTCGAGGCCGAGACCTGGGAGGAGTGGAACCCCACCGAGGAGTCCATCGCTCCCGTACGCGGTCGGCACCGCGTGGCCAAGCAGCGGGGCGGAACCATGGCGCGCAGCGGCGCCGTCCTCGGGGTCGGCGTGATCGCGGCGGTCGGTGCGGGCGGTATGGCCAGCGCCAAGGACCGTCCCGCGCTCCCCATATCCATGCCGGACCTCGGCCATGTCGCCGATCAGGTCAAGGCCGCCCTGCCCGCCGCGAAGGACCTGCCGGGCATCGGCTCCTGGGCATCGGACGACAGCAGTGACGCGCAGACCGCCGCCGCCCCCCTCTCCCAGGCCGGTCTGACCAGCGAGGACGAGCAGCGCGGCACCACCGACGCCGGCGAGGCGCTCCGCGCCCGCATCCTCCAGCAGGCCGAGAACCAGCAGAACGCGGCGGACGAGGACAGCCGCACCGCCGCGGCGAAGGCCGCCGCCAAGGAGGCCAGGGCCGCCGCAGACAAGGCCGCCGACCAGGCCGCGGAGGCGGCCGCCAAGCGGAAGGCCAAGGCCGAGGCGGAGAAGCGGGCCGCCGAACAGCGGGCGAAGGAGGCGGCCGAGAAGAAGGCCGCGGCCGAGCGCCAGGCAAGACTCGCCGCCCAGTACACCCTCCCCGTCGGCTCGTACACCCTGACCGCCAGCTTCGGCCAGGCGGGCGACATGTGGTCGGCCGACCACACCGGCCAGGACTTCGCCGCCCCGACCGGCACCCCGGTCAAGGCGGTGCACGGCGGCACCATCACCCAGGCGGGCTGGGCCGGTTCGTACGGCTACCGCATCGTGCTGACCCTGAACGACGGCACCGAGCTCTGGTTCTGCCACCTGTCCTCGATGGTGGTCACCTCCGGCAAGGTGTCGACGGGCGACGTCATCGCCCGCGTCGGCGCCACCGGCAATGTGACCGGCCCGCACCTCCACCTCGAGGTCCGGCCGGGCGGCGGCTCGCCGATCGACCCGATGCCCTGGCTGCGCCAGCACGGGTTGAACCCCTGATACCCCGGCGGCCCTGGCGCTCTCTCCCCCCTTGACGCCAGGGCCGCCGGTTTAGGTCTGAGCGGGGCTTACGTCTCAACGGGGCCACCCGGAACAACCCCGTCCAGTCAACCGTTGTAAAGACGTATGGCTGACAACACGCAGAAGATCGGTGACCTGTCCATCTTCCCGCTCTCCCTCGGCGGGAACGTCTTCGGCTGGACCGCGAACGAGGCCGAGTCCTTCCGGGTGCTCGACGCCTACGTGGCGGCGGGCGGCAACTTCATCGACACCGCCGATGTCTACTCCGCCTGGGTACCGGGCAACGAGGGCGGCGAGTCCGAGACCATCCTCGGCAACTGGTTCGCCTCCCGCGGCAACCGCTCCGACATCGTCCTCGCCACCAAGGTGGGCGCCGGCGTCCCGGAGCCGCGCGGGCTGACCTCGTCCGCCATCAAATCGGGCGTCGAGGAATCCCTCCAGCGGCTGCGCACCGACTACATCGACCTCTACTACACCCACTACGACGACCCGTCGGTGCCGGTGGAGGAGATCATCACCACCCTGGACGAGCTGGTCAGGGAGGGCAAGGTCCGCGAGATCGCCGCGTCCAACGTCGGCGCGGACCGCCTGGAGGCCCAGCTGACCTTCTCCACCCGGGAGAACCTGGCGCGCTACGTCGCCCTCCAGCCCCACTACAACCTGGTCTCGCGCGACACCTTCGAGGGCGAGCTGTCCGAGGTCGCCGCCCGCCACGACCTGGCGACGATCCCGTACTACTCCCTGGCGTCCGGCTTCCTCACCGGCAAGTACCGCCCGGGCACGGCCGTCGACAGCCCCCGCTCCACGGGCGCGGCCAAGCACCTGGAGACCGAGCGCGGCCAGAAGGTCCTCGCCGCCCTGGACGACGTCGCCGCCAACCACCGCACCGAGCCCGCCACGGTCGCCCTGGCGTGGCTCCTCGCCCAGCCCACGGTCGTGGCCCCCCTGGCCAGCGCCAGCTCCACCGACCAGCTCCCCGCCCTCCTGGCCTCGGTCGACCTCGAGCTGACCCAGCCGGAACTGGACCTGCTGACGTCGGCGTCGGACTGAGCGGCAGGCTGGCGGAACGGGTGCCGTAGGACGGCGGGCGGGCGAAATCGGAACCCCGCCCGCCCGCGCACCCGCACCTACCCGAACCGCTCCGCACGCCCCAGGACCCCTTACCGCCGATCGGCGAGGACTACCGCCGATCGGCAAGGGCCCAGGACGCGAGGGCAACGCCACCGGCGACGGCGAAGACGGACGGCCAAGCCCCGATCTTCTTCGCCAGCGGATGCGACCCGGCGAACGCGGCGACGTAGGCCGCGCTGAGCGCGGCAGCGGTCCCGTTCCCCGCCTTCTCCCGCCACCCGCGAGCGGCCACCGCCCCTGCGGCGGCGAGGGCAACCCCACCCAACGGCCGCCTCTTGGTCCACCGAGCCACGCCGTACCCCCCGACCAACCCACCCGCGGCCACAACCCCCGCCGGCACTCCAGCCATCCCCATACCTCCCACTCCAAGGATCTCCTGGCCCCGACCCTACGCAGCGGACACGAGGAACCGTCGGCGGCCCGTCAGTTTTCCTCCACGAGCCCCGCATTCAAGGCCCGTGTCCAGAGACGGTCCCGCCATTCATTGGCGTCCGGCTCCGGCTTGACGGTGAGGACGGGGTTCGGTCCCGTCTCGATGAGATGCAGCAGCGTCCAGGCGACGCCATGGCAATCGTCCGGACCGAAGCAATCGGCCAGAGCCGTGGCCTCCTGGGTCGTGACCGGTCTCGGGATCGCATCAAGCTGCTCGACGCGCCTGTCGATCTCTTCGCCACTCGCCCCCACATCGGGAAGCGGCCCATCGGCAACGAACGCCCGCACCTCGGCTCTCATCCCACAATGATCGTCCGTAGCCCTTGCCCCGGGCAAGCGGCCTCGGCACGGCGGGCGTGCGGCCGCACGGATAAAGCAGTCAGGACTCCGCGAACACGGACCTCAACCCAACTGCCCATCCCGCACGGCCGTCACAAAGTTCGCCCATGCGCGGTGCGAGACCCCGATCACGGGCCCGCCCGGATTCTTGGAGTCCCGCACGGCGGTCGAGCCCGACCGGAAAGCAGCTTCGACACATTCGGTGTTGCCGGCACCGCTGTAGGAGGACTTGAACCAGCCACCGGTCTCTGCCGGATATGCAGGGCTCGCGGATCAGATCTCCTCACGGACGCGTTCGATGAGGGCGGAGGACGAGACCATGTCCAGCGCCTGAGCGCGAAGGTAGTCGAACGCGACCCGGTAGCGCTCCAATTCCTCGTCCTTCTCCACGAAGAGCGAGCCGACATGGATGTCGACGTACACGACGTCCAGCGAGGGCTCGGCACCCCCGAGGATCGCGAAGCTCCCCATGGCCGCTGAGTGCGCGCTCTTGGCGAATGGCAGCACCTGGACCCTGCCGTCGTCCTCAGAGGTCGTTTTCTCCCAGTGTTTCATCCCGGAATTGGTTGCTTAGTGACGGTTTTCGGATCGCGCCAGGAGATGGTGGCTTCGCCGGTCAGGCGGC
>NZ_BAAAIF010000088.1:0-38702 GCF_039525925.1 Streptomyces javensis
CCAAGGCCGTCTCCGGCCGGGTGAGCGGCCTCGCCGACTCGCTGCACGAGCGCCGGGACGCTCGCCTCGCTGCGCGCCCGCATGCCCGCGCTCGCCGGGGCCGCGGCGGCGCAGCACGCGGCCGCGGTGGGGCTGATCCAGCGGGTCGAGGGCGCGTACGGGGACGCCGGGGAGCGGGTGCGGCGCGAGATCGCGCAGGGCGCGGCGCTCGCGGGCGGTGCGCTCACCCACTGGTACGGGCTGCCGCACGCCAGCGGCCCCGATGAGCTCCTTACGGCTCTCACCGACTCCCTGGCCACCCTGCTGCGCAGCGCGGCCGCCACGGCCGACGAACGGGTCGCGGAGGCCGGGAGGCAGGACCCGGCCGCACGGGCCGGGCTCGCCCCGAGCGACGCGCGGGGCGCCGCCGAGCGGATCGGCGTGGCCGTACGGCACTGGCGGCGCTGCGCCGAGGAGCTGGCCGAGGAGGAGGCCCGGGCCCGGATCGCCGAATGCGGGGGCAACTGCGTGCCCGAGGAGATCGCCGCCCTGCTCGCCGCGTCCCTCCTGGGCGGACGCCGCGCCCGTAAGGCGGGCGAAAAGCTCGCCGAGACCCTGGGCGCGCATGCGGCACTGCGCCTGGGTGACCGCGGCGGACGGCTGCTCGACGGCTGTGTCACCCGCGTCATGCGGGCGGAGCGCGACCGCAGCCTCGCCCCTCTGGACGCCCTGGACATGTCCCCGGAGCACCAGGTCGAGCTGATCGCGGCGCTGTCCGTATTGCAGAAGGAGAGGTGACCCGCAGGTGACGGCCACGGAGGGCAACGGCGGCAACGAAGGCGGCAGGGGCGGCGGGGGAGACCGGGCGGCGGGGGACCGCCACACCTGGGACGACGGCCTGATCGCCCGGCGCGCGCACCGCCGGGCCGCCGGACGTGCCGCGGGCCGCCCGGCCCGTGCGGTGGACCAGGAGGCGGCGGAGGAGGGCGCACCGGACGTCCCCGGCGCCGTGACGGACTACTTCCCGGGGGAGGAGACCGGCCGGCGGTCCTTCGGCGGCCCCCCGTACGCCGTCTACCAGGCCGGTGTCCGCAGCTTCGCCACGGGCACCCTGCGGCCCCGCCTGGAGGCCCTGCGCCAGCTCGTCGGGCTGTCCCGGTCCCGGCTCGAGGGGCGCACGCTCGCCGGGGCCGCGCGGGTGCTCGACGAGGCGGACGCGCGGGGACGGCATCCTTACGGGCACACCGTGGTCGCCGTCGCCGGGGCCACCGGAAGCGGTAAGTCGACACTGTTCAACGCACTCGCCGGAGCCCCCCTCTCCGAGACCGGCGTCCGCCGTCCGACCACCGCCACGCCCCTCGCCTGCGCGTGGACCGACCACGCCGACGGCCTGCTGGACCGCCTCGGCATCCCGGCGGTGGACCGGCGCAACCCGGGCTATCCGTACGACCCCGCGCTGCGCGGCCTGGTCCTGCTCGACCTGCCCGACCACGACTCGGCCGCCCCGGGCCACCGCGAGCGGGTGGACCGGCTGCTGGGTCTCGTGGACGCGGTGGTGTGGGTGGTGGACCCCGAGAAGTACGCGGACGCGGTCCTCCATGAGCGCTATCTGCGGCCACTCGCCGGATACGCCGAGGTGACGTTCGTCGTGCTCAACCAGGTGGACCGGCTCCCGGGCGAGGCCGCGGACCAGGTGCTGGACGATCTGCGGCGGCTGCTGGACGAGGACGGGCTCGCCCTTGGGGAGCACGGGGAGCCGGGGGCGGCCGTGCTCGCGCTGTCCGCGCTGACCGGCGAGGGCGTCGGGGAGCTGCGGGAGATGCTCGCGCGGCTCACGGCCGAGTGCGGGGCGGCCGAGCGCCGGCTGTCGGCGGACGTGGCCGGCACGATGGCGCGGCTGCGGCCGCAGTATGTGGCGGACAGCGGGCCGGTCGGACTCACCGAGCGGGCGCGGGCGGAGTTCGAGGACCGGCTGGCCGAGGCGGCGGGCGCGGGCGCGGCCGGAAAGGCGGCCGAGCGCACCTGGCTGGGGGACGCGGAGTGGGCGTGCGGAACGCCCTGGGGGCGGCTGCGGGGGAGGAGGGGCCACGCCTCTGGGAGCTCTCGGGGCGGCGGCTCTCGGGGCGGCGGCTCTCGGGGTTCGCGAGCGTCCGGGGCCGGGGAGTGGACGGAGATCCCGGGCGCGCGGGCGCGCACGGTGGCGGTGGAGGCGGTCACGGCGCGCCCGGCGGTGGAGGAGGCGGTACGCACGCTCGGGGACGAGGCGACGGTCGGGCTGCCCGGTCCATGGGCCCAGGCCGTCCGGGAGGCGGCGGGGTGGGGCGGCAGGGGGCTGGCGGAGGCGGTCGACGAGGCGGTGGCGGCCGAGACGGCGCACCGGCGGCCGGTCCGGCCCATGTGGTGGTCGATGGTGGCGGCGGCTCAGGTGACCGTGTCGCTGGCGCAGGTGATCGGGGTGCTGTGGCTGTTGGGGGCCGTGGCCGGGGCGTTCGGCGGGCCGGGGTGGTGGATGCCCACGCTGCTGGTGCTGGGCGGCGCGGCGGTCGGCCCGGCGCTGGCCTGGGGCTCCCGGGCGGCCGCGCGAGGGCCCGCACGGCGCCACGGCCGGTCGGTGGAGGGCCGCCTGCGGGAGGCGGCGGCCGAGTGTGGGCGCAGACGGGTGCTGGAGCCGGTGGAGGCGGAACTGGCGCGGTACGGGGAGGTACGGGCGCAGTACGTGGCCGCGGCGGGCGGGGCGTGACGGCTCGCCCGGCGGGTCGGGTGGGGACTGAGGGCCGGGACATGACGACGGGGGTCTGAGGGGCGGGGCGTGACCGGCGGTCACTCGTCCGGGTGGCCGAGTTGTCCACAATCCCGGGGTCGTGCACAGGCCCCGGCGGGGTTTTGTGATGCCGGGCAGCATGGTTCACGAGCGGCACGGCAGAGCCGCGAAGTGATGGGGGAGGCGTAGCCGGTGAACGAGAGCTGGGTGACCGTGGTGGGGAATGCCGCGACGCGGCCGGACTTCTGGGAGACGGCGGCGGGTGTCGCGGTGGCCCGGTTCCGGCTGGCGGCGACGGTGCGCCGCTGGGACCGGGGGCGGGACGCGTGGGCGGACGCGTACACGAGTTTCTACACGGTCTGGACGTGGCGGTCGCTGGCCGCGAATGTCGCCGGGTCGGTATCGCTCGGTGAACCCCTCGTCGTCCATGGGACGTTGCGGGTGCGAGAGCGCGAATGGGACCGGGAGCGAGAGCGGGAGAGGGAGCGGTCGCTTCAGGGAGACCGGCCGCTTCAAGGAGACCGGCTTCAGGGAGAAGGGGAAGGGGGATGGGGAGGCGCGGCCGTGCCTCCGGCCCCGGGTGGGGATTCCGGCGGCGGGGCGCATCAGCCCAGGCGCTGGGTCACCGCGGAGATCGACGCGGTGGCGGTCGGACACGACCTCACGCGGGGTACATCCGCATTTCGCCGGGTTTCACAGGCCAAACCGCTTCTAAACACACCGACTGGGGCAACTTCCCCGTGAGTGGCCGCGATCACGGGGGATTTGTCGATAATCCCAGGTCATACGGGATCTGGCGATTAGGTAACGATTCCGATTCGGATCGGTTGGGTCTAGGTATTCCCGGGGAACGATCGGTTCCTTTCTCCCTAGTATCCCTGCGTGCCCAACGGGGGTTCCTGAGTTTTGAGTTCGCTGGCGAGGCGCACCAACTGACTGGCGCTCGCCCGGAGGGGAAACCATGATTTCTGTAAGGAGGCGGGGCGCTGCCCGCCTTGCGGCCGCCGTTCTGGCGTCCGGTCTGGTCGCGGCGGGCGCGATAGTCACCGCCGGCACCGCCGCCGCCGATGACGCGCCCCCGAGCCAGGGCGGCGCGACCGCCACGCTGGGCGGTCTCAAGACGTTCGACAAGGCCATCATTCACGACAACGGCAAGGACCAGCAGGTCGGCGCCGGTCTCTTCGAGATGTCGGTCGACAATGGCGGTTCCATCCAGACGTACTGCATTGATCTGCACAACCCGACGCAGAGCAAGGCGAAGTACGAGGAGAAGTCCTGGGGCGAGACGTCCCTGGCGAACAACCCCAACGCGGGCAAGATCAACTGGGTTCTTCAGAACTCCTACCCGCAGGTGAACGACCTCGGCGCGCTGGCGAAGACGGCGGGCACCGGCCCCCTCACCGAGAAGACCGCCGCCGCGGGAACGCAGGTCGCCATCTGGCGCTTCTCCGACAACGCGAAGGTGGACGCGGCCGACCCGCAGGCCGAGAAGCTGGCCGACTACCTGGAGAAGAGCGCGCAGAACCTCCAGGAGCCCAAGGCGTCGCTGAGCCTGGACCCGCCGGCCGTCTCCGGCAAGGCCGGTGAGCGCCTCGGCCCGGTCAAGGTCCACACCAACGCCGACAGCGTCACCCTGACCCCGGGCGCCGGGTCCGCGGGCGGCGTCAAGCTCGTCGACAAGAGCGGCAAGACCATCACCAGCGCCGCCGACGGCGGCGAGGTGTACTTCGACGTCCCGGAGGGCGCGGCGGACGGCTCCGCCACGCTGACCGCCCAGGCCGCCACCAAGGTTCCGGTGGGCCGCGCGTTCGCCAGCGCCACCAAGAGCCAGACCCAGATCCTGGCCGGCTCCAGCGAGAGCACCGTCTCCGCCACCGCCACCGCGAACTGGGCGAAGAAGGGCGCGATCCCGGCGGTCTCCGCCGAGAAGGACTGCGCCAAGGGCGGCGTGGACATCACCGCCAGCAACAAGGGCGACGAGGCGTTCACCTTCGAGCTGCTGGGCCAGAAGTACACCGTCGAGGCGGGTCAGTCGAAGACCGTCACCGCCCCGGTGAAGGAGGACCAGAGCTACAAGTTCACCATCTCCGGTCCGAACGGCTTCGAGAAGACCTTCTCCGGCGTTCTCGACTGCAAGACCTCCAGCAGCGGCGGCAGCAGCGACACCCCCTCCTCGCAGCCGAGCCCCGCGTCGGCCGGTGGCAGCACCGGTGGTGACACCTCCGGTGGCGACCTCGCCGAGACCGGTAGCAGCAGCAACACCCCGATGATCGCGGGCATCGCCGTGGCGCTGGTCGTGGTCGGCGGCGGCGCGATCTTCTTCGTCCGCAAGAAGAAGGCGACCGTCGGCGAGTGAATGCCGGGGCGGCGACGCCAGGGCTGAACGCCGGGGCGGCGACGCCGGGGCAGTGATCGCTGAGTGAAGCGACGGTCACCGGATGTGGTGATCATCGAAGAACGCGGTGATGGAGGGCCGGAGCCTCACGGAGGCTCCGGCCCTTCGTGTCACCGGGGGACGGCGAACGTGTCCCCGGGGGACGGCGAATGCCGGACCCATGCCGCACGCCGGACCAAACGGGTTTCCGCCTCGGGCGGGCTGTACGGCAAGATGGCTGTATCTGCCCTCACGCGGTGGGGGCCGCCACGGATACGGACCCCGCGGCGGAGCCGCACCTCGATACCTACCAGATTGCCGGACGGTTTCTCTTGGCTGAGTTCATCTACACCATGCGCAAGACGCGCAAGGCGCACGGCGACAAGGTGATCCTCGACGATGTCACGCTGAGCTTTCTGCCCGGCGCGAAAATCGGTGTCGTGGGCCCCAACGGCGCCGGTAAGTCGACGGTGCTGAAGATCATGGCCGGCCTGGAGCAGCCGTCCAATGGTGACGCCTTCCTCTCACCCGGCTACAGCGTCGGCATCCTGCTCCAGGAGCCCCCGCTGGACGAGTCCAAGACCGTGCTGGAGAACGTCCAGGACGGCGTGGCGGTCACCAAGGGCAAGCTGGACCGCTTCAACGAGATCGCCGAGCAGATGGCGACCGACTACAGCGATGAGCTGCTGGAGGAGATGGGCAAGCTCCAGGAGGACCTGGACCACGCCAACGCCTGGGACCTGGACGCCCAGCTCGAGCAGGCCATGGACGCCCTCGGCTGCCCGCCCGGCGACTGGCCGGTCACCACCCTCTCCGGTGGTGAGAAGCGCCGTGTCGCGCTCTGCAAGCTGCTGCTGGAGGCACCCGACCTGCTGCTGCTGGACGAGCCCACCAACCACCTCGACGCCGAGTCCGTCAACTGGCTGGAGCAGCACCTCGCCAAGTACGCGGGCACCGTCGTGGCCATCACCCACGACCGGTACTTCCTGGACAACGTCGCCGAGTGGATCCTGGAGCTCGACCGCGGCCGCGCCATCGGCTACGAGGGCAACTACTCCACCTACCTGGAGAAGAAGCAGGCCCGGCTGAAGGTCGAGGGCCAGAAGGACGCCAAGCGGGCCAAGCGCCTCAAGGAGGAGCTGGACTGGGTCCGCTCCAACGCCAAGGGCCGCCAGGCCAAGTCCCGGGCCCGGCTGACCCGTTACGAGGAGATGGCCGCCGAGGCCGAGAAGACCCGGAAGCTGGACTTCGAGGAGATCCAGATCCCGCCGGGCCCGCGCCTGGGCAATGTCGTGGTCGAGGTGGAGAACCTCTCCAAGGCGTTCGGCGAGAAGGTCCTGATCGACGACCTCTCCTTCACCCTGCCGCGGAACGGCATCGTCGGCGTCATCGGCCCCAACGGCGCCGGTAAGACCACGCTCTTCAAGATGATCCAGGGTCTGGAGACCGCCGACGCGGGCAACATCAAGGTCGGCGAGACCGTCAAGATCTCCTACGTCGACCAGAGCCGCGCCAACATCGACCCCAAGAAGACGCTGTGGGCGGTCGTCTCCGACGAGCTCGACTACATCAACGTCGGCCAGGTCGAGATGCCCTCCCGCGCCTATGTCTCCGCCTTCGGCTTCAAGGGCCCGGACCAGCAGAAGCCGGCCGGGGTGCTCTCGGGCGGTGAGCGCAACCGCCTCAACCTCGCGCTCACCCTCAAGCAGGGCGGCAATCTGCTGCTCCTCGACGAGCCCACCAACGACCTCGACGTGGAGACGCTCTCCTCGCTGGAGAACGCGCTGCTCGACTTCCCCGGCTGCGCCGTGGTCGTCTCCCACGACCGCTGGTTCCTCGACCGCGTCGCCACCCACATCCTGGCGTACGAGGGCGACTCCAAGTGGTTCTGGTTCGAGGGCAACTTCGAGTCGTACGAGAAGAACAAGGTCGAGCGGCTCGGCCCGGACGCGGCCCGTCCGCACCGCGCCACCTACAAGAAGCTGACCCGGGACTGAGTGGATGGCACGCCATATCTATCCCTGTCCCCTGCGCTGGTCCGACATGGACGCGTTCGGCCATGTCAACAACGTGACCTTCCTCCGCTATCTGGAGGAGGCCCGGGTCGACTTCATGTGGCGGCTGGCGCCGGGGAACGGGAGTGACGCGTTCACCGGCGGTGTGGTCGTGGCCCGGCACGAGATCGACTATCTGAAGCCCCTGGTCCACCGGCACCGGCCGGTGCCGATCGAGACCTGGGTGACGGAGATCAGGGCCGCGTATCTCACCCTGCGCTATGAGATCAAGGACGAGGACGCGCTGTATGTGCGTGCCGCCACCCGCATCGTGCCCTACGACCTCGACCAGGGCCGCCCGCGCCGGGTCACCCCGGAAGAGGAGAAGTTCCTGACCGAGTACCTGGAGCCGGACCCCGCGAAGAAGGGCGCCGCCAAGAAGGCGTCCGCGGCGTCCACGAAGCCCGCCGGATCCGCCGAGGGCGCCGGGCGGGCGGAGGGGGCCGTCTCGGTATGACGGCCCCCAGCCAGGAGCTCCACTTCGCCGACGCCGGGGAGGCGGCCGATCTCGCCGCCTTCCTGGCCCGGCTGATCCACTACGACCGGGCGGCGGCGGTGCGGCTCCAGGCGGGCGGCGGTGTGCTCGCCGTCTTCGGCCGACCGCCGTCGTTCGAGGTCCTCGCGATCCGTACGGCGCGGCTCGAGGCGATCGTCGGCACCGAGGCCGCACCGGACACGTCGGACATGTCGGCCGGGGCGGCGGCCGGGGCGGGCGCCCTGGACACGACCGTCTCGGCGGGTGAGTTCGCGGACGCGCTGGACACGGCGCGGGCCGCGCGGACCGCCGACGGTTCCGAGGGCCGTGACCGGGGCCTGGTGGTCACCGTGCCGCAGGCCGTCACCGGCCCGCCATGGGCCGGGGTGCTGCCGCCGCGCGGCGGCTGGCGCCGGGTGGACGGGCTGCCGGGCGTGGACGAGGTGCGCGGGGCGGTCGCCGCCGCCGTCGCCGAGTTCCGGGCCCGCGACGCGGCGCTCCCCGAGGAGCGGCGTACGCGCGCCGAGCGCGACCGCATCGGCCATGAGATCTGGTCCCGCACGCTCGGCGACACCGGGCTTCCGCTGCGCGCCGTGCACGCCGCGCAGTCGCTGGGCTTCCTGCGACCGGTCCGGGCGGCGGCACCGGCCGCCACCGGCCACGGCAGCGGCGTGGCCACCACCGCGCCCGCGCCCGCGCCCGCGCCCCTGGCGCTGCTCGCCGCGGGCGGCTGGCTGCGGCTGCGCACGCCGTACGGTGCGATCGCGGTGCGTACGTCGGGCGGGTCCGGCGGTCTGTCCGGGCTGTCCGTCACGCCCGCCTGAGCCCGCCGGTGGCGGCCCGCCCGTGGCAGCCCGCCGGGGGCGGCCCTCCAGGTCGGCCCGCCGGGTCAGCCCTCGGTGTTGACCATGGAGGCGGCGGCATAGGTGAGGTAGTGCCACAGCTGGCGCTCGAGCTCCGGGGCCAGCTCCAGCTCGTCCACCGCGTCGCGCATATGGCGCAGCCAGGCGTCATGGGCGGCGCGGTTCACGGTGAAGGGGGCGTGGCGCATGCGGAGCCTGGGGTGGCCGCGGTTGTCGCTGTAGGTGCGGGGGCCGCCCCAGTACTGCATCAGGAAGAGTGCGAGTCGCTCCTCGGCCGGTCCCAGGTCCTCCTCGGGGTACATCGGCCGGAGCAGCGGGTCCTCCGCGACCCCCTGGTAGAAGCGGTGGACCAGACGCCGGAAGGTCTGCTCGCCGCCGACCTGCTCGTAGAAGGTCTGCTCCTGAAGTGTGCCTCGCGGAATCTCTTTCACGCCTCCATGCTCTCAGACGCCCCCGTCTGGAAAAGGGGGCGTGGGTCGCGGCCGGGGGCCGGGCGCAGGAGAGTGGAGTCATGGGCAGCACGGGCGGGAGCACACGCGGTGCGCCGGACGCCGCGGAGCGTGTGGTGCGGCGGAAGCCTGCGGGTCGGGAGGCCAATGGGATCGATGGGGTCGATGGGGCCGATGGGACCGATGGGTACGCCGATGAGGCCGCGGCGCTGCGGACCGGACTGGTCCGGGAGATCGAGGCGGGCGGCGGACTCACCGACCCCGCCTGGCGGGCGGCCTTCGAGGAGGTGCCGCGCCATCTCTTCGTGCCCTACTACTACGAGGCGGGGGACGCGCCCGCGGCGGCCGCACCGCCGGACGCCGGGACAGGGTGGGCAGGGGAGGTGGGCACGGCGCACGGGACGGTCGGCTACACCCGGCTGTGGCGCGACGACCCCCACCCGCTGCGCCGGGCCCGCTGGCTGGCCGGCGCCTACGCGGACGCCCCGCTCGCCACCCGGGTGCGCGACGGTGAGCTGATCACCTCCAGCAGTCAGCCGTCGCTGATGGCGCGGATGCTCCAGGCGCTCCGGGTGCGGGACGGGCACCGGGTGCTGGAGATCGGCGCGGGCACCGGCTACAACGCCGCACTGCTGGCCCATCGGCTCGGCGACGCCCATGTCACCACCCTCGATCTCGACCCGGAGATCACCGAGGCCGCTCGCAACCATCTGGCCGCGGCCGGATTCCGCCCCGCGGTCGTCACCGGCGACGGGGCGCGCGGCTGTCCGCTGCGCGCTCCCTACGACCGGATCATCGCCACCTGCGCCGTGGCCTCCATCCCGTCCGCGTGGCTCGGCCAGTGCCGCCCGGACGCGCTGATCCTGACGCCGCTCGCGACCGGGCTGATCGCGCTGAGGGTCGCCGACGCCCGCCATGCCGAGGGGCACTTCCTGGCCGTCCCCGCGTACTTCGTCCCGCTGCGCGGCAGCGGCCCGCCGCCTCAGGTGCCCACCCACGGGCTGCCGTCCCGGCCGCTGCTGGACGACTCCTTCCGCTTCCTGCTGAACGTGGCCGCGGGCCATCTGGAGCCGGTCGAGGCCCTCGCGCTGTGGGAGCACGAGGGCAGGCCGGGGCGGGAGCGCTACGGAGTGACGGTGCGGGGCGAGCGCCAATGGGCCTGGCTGGACGACCCGGAGGGCGCCTACGGCTGGCCGCTGGGCCCTCCCGGTCGTCTTGAGCCCTTCCGGGGGCTCAGCCCCGGCGCACCGTGATCGTCGTCCAGGCGCCGACGTGGACGCGGTCGCCGTCCTGGAGCGGGTGCGGCACGAACGGCTGAATCGGCTCCTCGCCGCCGTTGATCGTGGTCCCGTTGGTCGAGTCCTGGTCGACGACCGCCCAGACGCCGTCGGGCTGCTGGACGAGGAGCGCGTGCTGGTGCGAGACGCCCGGGTCCTCGGGCGGCCGCCCGAGGTCGATGTCGGGCGCCTCACCGGTGCTGTGGCGGCGTCGGCCGATGGTGATCTGGTGGCCGTTGAGCGGCAGCTGCTGCTCGGGGGAGTAGGCCGGGAGGTTCAGCCCGGCGGCCTCCGGGCCGCTGCGGTTCATCATCGCCATGAAGTACTCACGGTCCGGGGCGACGACGGCTATCCAGTTGCCGGGCGCCTGGACCGGGGCCCCGCCCTGGCCGAACTGGGCGCCGCCGGGGTGCTGCTGCGGGGCGCCGGGGTGCTGCTGCTGGGGCGGCTGGTGTCCCGGCCCCTGCTGCTGGGGCGGCGGGGCGTACCCCTCGTTGCCGTACGGCTGGGCCGGGGGTGCCGGGGCCTGGGGGTAGCCGTAGCCGTACTGCGGGGCCTGGGGCGCGCCGTGGCCCGGGGCGCCCTGCTGCGGGGCGCCGTGCGGGGGCGTGCCCTGGTGCGGTGCGCCCCCCTGCGGCGGCGGAAGCGTCCAGTCGCTGTCGCCGCCGAAGCCGGGGGGCTGACCGCCGCCCTGCGTCGGGTGCGGGCCCTGCGGCCCCCCGGGCCCGGGCTGCGGCGGCCCCGGCTGCTGCGGCGGCGCGTAACCGCCCTGCGGCGGGCCGTACGGAGACGGGGTGTGCGTCTGGAAGTTGAAGCGGCACTCCTCACAGAACGGGGCCTGCGCCTCACGTGGCGTACGGCACTGCGGGCACAGCTCCTGCTGCTGTGCCGGATAGCCGTAGCCGCCCGCGCCGCCGGGCGGCGGTGGGCCGCCCGGCCCCGGACTCCCGTAGCCACCCGGTGGCACGGGAACACCGGGACCGTTCGGCATGGGCGGAGGCGGCGGGACGGCGCCGGAGGGCATGGGTGTCCCCGACATCCGGTGGCCACACACCTCGCACCAGTCTTCGGCCGCCGATTGGTGGCCGTTGGGACAGGTCGGCATGTCGGATCCCCCTCTGTGGCGTTCTTGGCGTTTCTGCCGAGAAGAGCTACGTGAGTGCTGGTTATGTGCTACTTCTTGACGCGAACTGTCTTGGTGGAGCGCGTTTCGAGTGTCATCTCGTCCGCCTCCGCGACCTTCGCCTTCAGTCGCACAGTACCTGCCGCCACATCGAGCACGTCCACCACCTTCGCAAGCAGTTTCGCCGTGTCTTCGTTCCCCGATGCGGCCGCCAGTTGTACGGCACGCCCCAGCTTCGCGGTCGCTTGTTCGGCATCGCCGGACTTGCGGGCATTCATGCCCTGTTTGATGGCCTGTGCCAGTTCGGCCTGGCCCGTATAGTGCGCCACCTGCGGATTCATCGCGGTGGAGACGGCCAGATCATCGGTCCACACCGCGCGCACCAACCCCTGCGCCAGGGGGCTTGGCGGGCTGCCGACCCCGTCGGGCACCGGCTGGACCAGGGAGATCCTGGCCGCCAGCATCTCCTGGCCGACCTCGGCCGCCGGAACCCTCACACAAAGGTGGTAGTCGCGGGACTCATCGCCCCATGACCCGGTGGGGTAGTCGCCCGCGCGCGGACCGGCCTCGACGCGTCGGGCGGTCAGATCCTCCACCGTCGGTGCGACCTGTTTCACATACGCCACCTCGGCGCCCTTGGGGGTCCACAGCCGGAGGCCGACGTCGGCGATCTCCTTGCCCATCGCCGTCTCCATCATCCCCGTGAAGTCCGCGGCGAGCCCGGCGGGATCGGCCACGATGTCCGCCGTTCCGAGCAGGGCGGCGGCGATCCCGGTGACCTCCTCGACCTCCCAGTCCGTGCCCACCCCGCGGGCGTCGCAGGTGAAGCGGCCCGCGCAGGCGTCGAGCACGGCCCGCAGCCGCTGTGGCTCCTCGTGCTCGTTCCGCCCGTCGGTGAGCAGGATGCCGTGCCGTATCGCGGCGTCGGTGGAGTCGAACAGCAGGTCGGCCTGGAGCAGCCAGGCGCCGATCGCGGTGCCGCCGCCCGGACTCAGGCTCCGCAGCGCCTCCTTGGCCTGGGCGCGGCTGAGCGGATCGGCGATGGCCAACCGCCCGTCGCCGGGGAAGACCTCGACCGCCTTGTGGGTGCCCGCCACGACGGAGAAGGCCACGCCGTCGCGGACCGTGTCGATCGCGGCGGCGGTCGCGTCCCGTGCGTGGCGCATCTTCGTCGGCGGATAGTCCATGGAGCCGGAGCAGTCGACCATGATCACCACGGCCGCGCGGGGGGAGCCGCCGCTCCGGCCGGACGCGCTGTCGTACCCGCCCGGAGCGTCCTCGTACCCGCCATGGGCGGGGGCGGGTATCGGCGGCCCTGCCGTGGCCCCGCCACCGGCCGAGGTGACGGTGATGATCGCGTTCACCTCGCGGCCTCCCTCGGGGAGGTACTCGTTCTGGTAGACCTCGACCGAGAACCGCGGCGCATCGGGGGTGGAGAAGTGGGCCATGTCATCCGCTCCTTGGCGACCGTCAGGCGGATCCTGCCCGGCCCGGGGCAGCGGGGAACGGCACGACCGCCACTGTTACGTTGTCGTGGCCCCCGCCGTCCAGGGCGTGGCCGACCAGGACCTGCGCGCTGTTCAGCGGCCGGGAGCGGGCGTCCGGCGGCACCGCGCGGGCCATCTGCTCCGCCGACTCGGCGTAGTTCCACAGCCCGTCGGTGCACACCACCACGACGCCCGGCCGGTCCGGCTTGTACGAGGCGGTGTGGGGCTCCAGCTCATAGGCGTCCGCCCCGAGCCAGCCGGTGATGGCGTGGGCGCGCTCGTCCGCGTACGCCTCCGCCTCCGACATCAGCCCCGCGGCCACCATCTGGGCCGCCCAGGAGTCGTCCTCGGTGAGCCGCGCGGGCGGGGTCGTACGGTCGTCGGGGACCCAGTAGGCGCGGCTGTCCCCGACCCAGCCGATGGTGAGGATCTCGCTGGTGACGACGGCGCTGACGATGGTGCACGCCGGTGCGTTCTGATGGCGCTGCCCCTCGTGCGGGGGACCCGCCGCGCCGGTGTCCAGGGCCAGGGAGTTGACCGCGTCGGCGGCGGCGATGATCGCCTCGTTCATGGCCTGCTGGGGGTGGGCGCCGCGGGGCAGCGAGGCCCGCAGCGCCTGATTCGCGGAGTGGGCGGCGGCCGCCGAGGCCTCGTCGGGGCGGGTGGCCGAGGAGACCCCGTCGCACACCACGGCGACCATGACCGGTGTGCCGTCGGGCAGCGCGGCGGTGGACACCGAGAACGCGTCCTCGTTGCGGTGGTGGCGCAGCCCCCGGTCGCTGGCCGCCGCGACGCCCTCCAACTCACTCTCCATATGGTCGCGGTCGCGTGCCTGGGCGTGTCCGCAGCGCTCGCAGTATCCGTCCTGGTCGATGGTGCCCTCCTGGCACGCGGCGCACCGGGGGCGGTGCTCGCCGCCGGACAGCCGTGGGTCCACCCCGGTGCCGGTGCCGCTGCCCGTGCTGCTCGCCGCGCTGGTGTGCGTACTCGCGTTGGTCTCCGGGTGGATGCCGGACTCGACGGGTGCCTCGGGCGCGCCGAGCGCCGCCGCGGCCCGTGGGTCGGCCACCTGGCCGTACCCGCCGGAGGCCGGGGCGGCCAGCTCGTAGTCGTCCGGCTCCGGTCCCGGGTGGGCGGCCGGCGCCGCCCCGTTCACCCGCGGCGGCGCCGACAGGTCGCCATGTGTCCCCGGCAGGTTGCTGTGCGCCTCCGGCAGGTCGCCATGTGCCCCCGGCAGGTCGCCACGCGCCTCCGGTCGGCCGGCGATCGCCTCCGCCGACAGCGCGGCCTCGGCCGCCAGCGCGGCCGCCACCGTCAGATCGGCACCGCACTGATCGCAGTATCTGTCCCCCGCCTGCGGCGGCTCATCACAGGCCGGGCAGGCTGACAGCTGGGGCGGCTGCGGCATCTGCGACATCGATCACACCCACGTCCTGGGGCGGAAACGGTTGGCCCGCTCCACCAGTTCGATCCTCTCCTCGCCTCGCTGGGCGAGTCTGGCGAGTACACGGTACGAGCGCTCCAATCCGAAGCGCAGCCCGCGCTCGTCCAGGCTGCTGCCGAGCAGAGGCGGCCGGTTGTGTCCCGGGGGCGCCCCGCTGCTGCCGGACAGTACCCAATCCAGGGCGCTGCCCAGGACCTCCGTACGCAGCCGCTCCCGCCGCACCGCGTCCAGACCGAACTCGCCCAGCCGCTCGACCTGGGCCGCCGAGGCCGCCAGATCGCTCAGCAGGGCGTCGTACGGAGCGCGCTGGCGCAGCCGGGCCCGTACGGCGGCCACCCGCGCCGCCGTGTAGTGGATCGAGGACTCCGGCACCGACTCCAGGGCGCGCACCGCGCCCGGACGGTCCCCGGAGCACAGCAGGACCCGGGCGAGGCCGAAGGCGGCGCTCACGAAGCTGGGGTCGGAGGCCCAGACCAGCCGGTAGTACTCCGCCGCGTTGTCCAACTGGCCCAGCACCTCGGCGCAGACGCCGAGCGCCAGCTTCGGCGCGGGCTCACCGGGGAACGCGTCGTAGACCGCGTCGAAGGAGAGCGCGGCCGTCTCGCGGTCGCCGGTGGCCAGCGCGTGCAGCCCCCGGTACCAGACGATCCGCCAGTCGTCGCTGTACGCGGCCTCCAGACCGGTGAGCGCGACGCCCGCGTCATGCTCCTGGGCCAGCTCCAGCTGGGCGCGCACCCGGCGCAACCGCAGCTCGACCGAGTCCACGGGCGCGGTCCGCAGCGCGGCGCTCACCTCGGCGGGGTCGGCGGCCAGCAGACCGGCGAGGAACCCCGCGTTGGGGTCGTCGGAGTCCACCAGCGGCACCGGGAGCGCCAGGGCGGTGGCCCGTCCGTCCAGCGTGGTGACGGCGGGCAGCGGCAGGGCCAGCGGGCCCGGCGGGCGCTGCGCGGGGATGAGGGGCTCGGTGGTGCCCCGGCCGACGGACCGGGCGCCCAGCAGGGACGGATCCTTTCCGTCGTCGGCGAACAACTCGGTGTCCACGACGCGCGGTTCCGGTCCGAAGAGCGTGGACAGGGCCGGCCGGGGCCGCCCGGTTTGCAGCGCCACGACCTCCCGCAGCACCCCGGTCAGCTGGTCGGCCATCTCCCGTGCGGAGGCGAAGCGGCGCCCCGGGTCGGGATCGGTGGCCCGCACCAGCAGCCGGTAGAAGGATTCATAGCGCCGGAAGACCTCGATGTGCTCGGGGTCCGGCAGGCTGTCCACGTAGACGTTCGTATAGCCCTGGAAGTCGAAGGTGAGCACGGCCAGGGTGCGCGCCACCGTATAGAGGTCGGAGGCGATCGACGGGCCGGACTCGGAGATCTCGGGGGCCTGATAGCCGACCGTGCCGTAGATGGGGCTGTCGTGGTCGTCCATCCGCCGGACCGCGCCCATGTCGATCAGTTTGAGCTGGTCCTGCTGCTGAATGGCGTTGTCGACCTTGAAGTCGCAGTAGAGCAGATTGCGGCTGTGCAGATGACCGAGCGCCTCCAGCGCCTCGATGCCGTAGGCGCACGCCTGCTCCACCGGCAGCGGATCGCGGCGGCCCTCGGTGGTGCGGCGGGCGTTGGCGATGTCCTTGAGGGACTTGCCGCCCACGTACTCCATGACGATGTAGCCGTCGAGGCTGCCGGTGCGCTGGTCGAGGTGCTCGACGAAGTTGTAGATCCGGACGATGTTGGAGTGCTCGATCTCGGCGAGGAAGCGGCGCTCGGAGACGGCGGCCGCCAGCGCCTCCTCGTCGCCCGTGTCCAGCAGGCCCTTGAGGACCACCCAGCGGTCCGACACCGCGCGGTCGATGGCCAGGTAGATCCAGCCGAGCCCGCCGTGTGCGAGACAGCCCGCGACCTCGTACTGGCCGTGGACGATGTCACCGGGGTTCAACTTCGGTACGAACGAGTACGGATGGCCGCACTTGGTGCAGAACCCCTCCGTGCGGCCCGGCCGTTCGCCGCGGGCGCGGCCCACCGGGGCGCCGCAGTCCCCACGGCTACAGAACCGCTTGCGCTCGGGGACCTCGGGGTC
This sequence comes from Streptomyces javensis, assembly GCF_039525925.1. Lineage (NCBI taxonomy): Bacteria > Bacillati > Actinomycetota > Actinomycetes > Kitasatosporales > Streptomycetaceae > Streptomyces > Streptomyces javensis. The sequence goes on from NZ_BAAAIF010000088.1 coordinate 16,351, forward strand.
CGCCAGCACCGCCGTCCGGGGATCGGGGCGCGGCACATCGGGGACGCTGACCAGACCGGCGCCCAGGGCGTTCCGCCCCGAGGAGGCCGAGGTGGCGGAGCGGGAGCTGCGCACCGAGACCGAACGGGACGAGGTCCGCCCGGACATGGAGCGGGACAGCCGCCCGGACACCGAGCGTCGGGACGAGGAGGAGCGTGCCGAACGCGACCGGCCCGAGGCGCCGGACGAGGAGTCCCGGCCGGTCGCCGAGGAACCCCCGCTCCGCGCCGACGAGCCCCCGCTCCAGGACGAGGAACCCCCGCTGCGCGCCGACGAGCCCTCGCTCCGGGCGCTCCGGGACGAGGAGCTCCCGCCCGGCCCGGGCCGGCCGGTGATCCCGGTGGGCGGTGAGGCCACCATCCCCTGCGGTGAGACGACCGGGGCCATACCGCAGACATCGCAGTACAGCTCGCCTCCGCCCACGTCCTCGTAGGACCCGCCGCAGTCACGCCGCTGACAGGCGACGACCGCCGCATTCATTCCGTGCCTCCCTCGATGCCTTGCCCGGCCGGGCCCGTCTGGCGTGGCACCAGGGCCTCGGCCGCCGCGTGCTGGTAGCGCAGCACGGCCTGCTCGGCCGCCCGCAGATCGCACGGGGCGCTCCACAGCATCCGGCGGGCCACGTCATACCGCTCCACCAGGAACGGATCCTCCGCCATGCCATGGCGGGCGACCTTCGCCTTGTACGCGTCGAGCCGGCCGCGCAGCTCGGCGCGGACCGCGAGCGGCGCGGTGACCGCGGTCAACGACTCGCGGGCCCGCAGCAGCTCGTCGTCGGCGCGCTGCTCCAGGCTCTCCAGCAGCGGCGAGAGCCGGTGCCACTGGGAGCGCCTGCGGTAGTCGGCGGCGGCGACCAGCTGCTCGTGCAGCGCGGTCGGCGGGCCGCTGACGGCCGGAACCTCCGATGCCGCGATCTTGGCGAGCACCTCACCGCGAGCCTGGCGCGCCTCCGCCAGGGTGCGATCGGCGCGGGAGAGCACATCCCGCAGCCGCATCAGCCGCCGCTCGGCGTCCTGCCGCACATCCAGGACCGCCTCGATCTCCCGGCGCACATCCTCCAGGGCGCGGGCGGCGCGGTCATAGCGCTCGGTGTCGGGGCTGCCGCCGCCGGGCGCGGAGCTGCCGCTGGCAGGCTTCCAGAAGGCCAGCGGATCGGAGACCACTTCGGCGCGCAGCGTGGTCAGCTCGGCGGTGATCTGCTCCAGATCGTCACCCGAGGGGTGCTCACCGGGGCGTACCCCCACCGAGTGGGCCAGCGAACGGGTGCGGTGCAGCTCGGCGGAGAGCATGTCGATCCGGGCGGGCAGCGCGGACCATACGGCGTCGGCGCTGACGATGACGTCGAGGGCCTCCGCGTACCAGCGGTTCATCCGGTCGACCAGCCGGTCCAGACCCAACTCCTCGCTGAGCAGCGGGGAACCGCCGAGGGTGGCGCTGCTGGGCAGGGTGATCGCGGTGCCGCACAGCAACTCGGTGAGCTCGGCCAACTCGTCCTGCGTCGGCCAGCGGTGACGGGAGCGCACCTCACGGGCCCGAGTGAGGGCCTCGGTGTACGCGTCGAAGTAGCTCCACAGTAGAGAGATGGCCTGCTCGGTGGTGGACCAGCGGTTCTTGGTGACGCCCGTGAGCTCGGCGCCCTCGAGGAGCCTTCTGCCCGCGTGGTCCTGGAGGGCGAGCAGCGAGGACTCGATCGCCTCGTGTTCGGCGGCGAGCTTCGCCAGTGCGCGGTCCACCTCCTCCCGGCCCATGACCGGGCCGTCGGGTGCCCCCGCGAAACTGGGGAAGGGTCCCGGGACCCCCATCGATCACCTCTCCATGTCCGTAACCGTTATGTGATCCGTCTGCTGCGTCATCCCTACGCGTGTGGGGCGGGTGCTAATCCTTGCCGGTCCGTGATCCTTGCTCTTACCCGATGTGTCCGGGTCCGTCGTGCTCGTGCGCGCGGTCCTCGTGCGCGCTGGTCCTTGTCCGCGCTGGTCCTTGTCCGCGCTAGTCCTTGTATTCCGGGGCGGGCGGCGTCGGGTTCTCCTGCGCCGTGCTGAAGTCCTTGGCGAGCCACTTCTGGTAGGCCTGCATCCAGGGGCTGCCCGCCCCGCCCTGGCGGTAGTTCTCCAGAACCTTGTTGACCCGGCGTACCAGGTCATCGTCGTCCTTGTTCATCGCCACGCCGTAGAACTCATCGGTGAATCGCGAGCCGACCAGCTTGACGGAGGGGTCCTGGGCCGCCTGGCCGGCCGCCAGAGCGTTGTCGGTGATCACCGCGTCCACCTGGCCGAGCTGAAGTCTGACCAGGCAGTCCAGCTGGTTGGGGACGGGCTTCACCTTGATCGCGCCCAGATGCTCGGCCCCGCTGTCCGGCTTGTCCAGCTCGGCCTCGGCGGTGGAACCCTGCGCGGTGCACACCTTCTTGCCGCGCAGAGTCTTGTTGTAGCCGGTGATGGACGAGTCGTCGGGGACCAGCACCTGCTGCCCGGCCTGGAAGTACGCGGTGGAGAACGCCACGTCCTTGATCCGGTCGCAGTTGATGGTCATGGTGCGCACCACGACGTCGACCTTGCCCTGCTGGAGGGCCTTGATGCGCTGACTGGTCGGTATGGTGCGGAAGATGACCGCGTCCGGATCGCCGAAGATGTCATCGGCGATGGCGCGCACCAGGTCGATGTCGAAGCCGGTGAGGTCGCCGGTGGCCGGATCGCGGTATCCCCAGCGGTAGCTGTTCTGATCGACACCGGCGATCAGCTTGTTGAGCTTGTGCCCGTTGACCTCACGGTTCTTGATCCGCTTGATGGCCGGGCCGCTCGCACTGGACGGGCGCAGGCTCGCCTCGGGATCGCGGCAGCTGTCCGCCGACGCGGCCTCCGCACCGGTCCGCACCGTATGCGGCTGCCGCGCACCGCCCTTGCCGTCGCCGTCCCCGCCGTCGTCCATCAACGCCGGGACCGCGATGGCCGTGGCCACGCCCAGGGCGCACACCGTCACCGCGGCGGCCGATCGCAGTGATCGCATGCTTCCGCCCCCCATCGTCCTCATCGGTACTCCGACAGCCTGCGGCCTATGCCCAGCACCGCTCCCGCCGCTCCCAGCACGGCCAGCACCCCGGCGCCCAGCGCCATGGCGGTGAACGCGCCGCGCCCGCCGTCGGCGGCCTGCTGGAACTCCCGCTGCTCATGGTCGAGGGCCTTGGCCAGCTGGCTGTCCACCGCGTCGAAGGACTCGCCGGTGCTGTTGTCGGCGCCTATGACCTTCGTCAGCGCCGACTTGTAGTCGCCCCCGTCGTCGGCGGCGCGGGCCGCCTTGTGCCGCACCTGCCACTCGTGGATCCGGCCGCCGGCCTTCTCCACCGGCTCGCGGCCCTCGTCGTCGTCGGCGAGGGCGCGCGCCTTGTCCAGCAGGCTGCCGTCCGAGGGGCGGTCGCCGGACGCCTTGCCCACGAGCGCGGACATCCGCGAGCCATAGCTGACCTCGTAGGCGTCCTTGCCCTTGTTGGCGCCGTCCTCGTCCACGACGACCGCGCCCCGCGCCACCAGGGTCAGGTTCTCGTCGGCGCGGGCCCGCAGGGAGTCGATCCGCGCCTCGTTGAGCACCTGGAGGGACTTCGCCCCGTGGTCGTTGGAGTCGCTGAGCTGGGTGCTGGCGACCGCGTGGCCGACCACCAGCCACAGCATCACCACCGTGGAGGCGGCCGTGGCGGTGAGCAGGCCGTGGCTGAGCACCCGGTTGGTCCGCAGGAACTCGCGGCGCTGGGCCCAGCCCAGCGCGCCCAGGGCGACCAGGCCGGTGGCGATCGCCACCCACGGCCATGCCTCGGCGTCCTCGTAGTCCTCCCCGAGGCGGGCGGTCTCCGCCTGGTAGAGCCTGCCCGCGGCGGGCAGCAGCTTGTCGCGCATGGTGTCGTTGGCATAGCGCAGATACGCGCCGCCCAGCGGCAGCCCCTGGCGGTTGTTGGCCCGCGCGGAGTCGATCAGACCGGTGTAGACCGGCAGCAGCTGATTGATCTTCTGTATCTCGTCGCGGGCGGAGGACGAGCCCTCCGTATTGGCCGCGGCCCGCACCAGCAGCTTGGACGCGGTGTCGATGTCCCGCACGAACCGCTGCCGGACCTGGGGAGGCTCCTGGCCGCCCGCCAGGAAGCCCCCGGTGGCCGTGGTGTCCGCGTCGGCCAGGGAGCGGTAGATCTGCGCCGCGTCGGCGCTCAGCGGCTGGCTGCGCTCGGCCACGGCGTCCGCCGCGGTCTGCCGGTCGGAGACCTGCCAGGCCGTGACCGCGCCGAACGCGATCACCAGCGCGGCCAGCACCGCCCCGATGACGCGCAGCCGACCGGGCTCGGTCGTCGCCGCCGCCCGCGCCCGGTCGAGCCCCTCGGCCCACGCGGTCCGCGGCGGGGCCGCGGGCGAGGGCGGCGGTGCGGCTCTGCCGGTGGTCGGCGGGTATGACACAAGACCTCCCCCTTGGCCCGGATTCCTGGATGGTGTCGCGGTCGGTGTCGCAGCAGTATGGACCGCGGCGCCAGGAGAGGTCACCGGTCGAGCCTGGATCTTGTTCGGATCGCGATCTTCCCTCCCCTTTTCATTACGCTTCGGAAGGACTTTCGGTTCCACTTTCCATGTCATCGGCCGGGGCGTAGTGCGCGCGCAGCCGGGCGTACGCCGCTTCCGGCGCGCCGGTGCGGTCCAGGCCCAGCAGCGCCGCGCCGAGCACGGGCGGTGCGGTGATCACCCGCGGCTCGGCCTTCGGGGCGCGCTCCGCGAGCAGTTCGCGGATCCGGTCGTCCAGCAGCGGATGGCGGGCCGCGAGCACCCCGCCGCCCAGCACCACCGGGGTCTCCTCGCCCAGCAGATCGAGCCGGCCGAGGGCGACCACCGCCATGGTCACCACTTCCTCCGCCTGGCGGTCGACGATCGCCCGCGCGATCTCGTCGCCGCCCCCGGCCACCGCGAACAGCACCGGCGTCAGCTCATGCCGCCGCCCCGGCTCCAGACGCCCCAGATGCAGCGCCTCGATCAGCTCGTACATGGTGGTGAGGCCGAAGCGGGCGGGCAGGGCGCGGGCCAGCTCGGTCGGCTCGCCGCGGCCGTCCTCCGCGCGCGCCGCCCACCACAGCGCCTCCTCCGACAGATAGCCCCCGCCGCCCCAGTCGCCGGAGATCCGGCCGATGGCGGGGAAGCGGGCCACCCGGCCGCCGTGCCCGATCCCGGCGCAGTTGATGCCCGCGCCGCAGACCACGGAGACGCCGGTCGGCTCGCCGTCGTCCCCGACCCCTGCCCGCAGCAGGGCGAAGGTGTCATTGGCGACCGTGACGGTGGCGCCCCAGCCGCGCCCGGCCAGGACGCCCGTCAACTCCTCCTCCTCGCTGGGCAGATCGACATTGGCCAGACATGCCGAGACATGCCCCGCGCCCGCCGGACCGGCCCGGCCCGCCTGCCGTGCCACCTCCTCCACCAGGGGAGCGAGCGAGCCGACGGCGCGCTCGGCGCCCACGACGGGCGGCCGGAAGCCGCCGCCGCGAGCCGTGCCGAGGACGGAGCCGTCCGGGCCCACGAGCGCCACGTCCGTCTTGCTGTTCCCCGCGTCGATCGCCAGGACCGACCCGTCCGGCGGGGAGGCGGACGAGGGGGTGGAGGACGAAGGGGAAGGAGAAGGGGTCGGTACGGACTGGGTCAGGCCCACGCCAGATGCTCCCGGTTGTGCGCGATGAGGTCGTCGGTCAGCTTCTCGGCGTATTCGATCTGGCCGATGAGGGGGTGGGACAGCAGTGCCTGGAAGACCCGCTCCCGGCCGCCCTTCAACGCCGCCTCCAGTGCCAGGCGTTCGTACGCGGTGACATTCGCGACCAGACCGGCGAACAGGGGCTCGAGGGGGCGCACGGGCAGTGGCTTCGCGCCCTGTGCGTTGACGGCCGCCGGGACCTCGATCACCGCGTCGTCCGGCAGGAAGGGCAGCGTGCCCTTGTTGAACGTATTGACGATCCGCACCTCGCCGGTGTCGCCCAGCAGGGACGAGGTCAGATCGACCGCCGCCTCCGAGTAGAACGCCCCGCCGCGCTTGCCGAGCAGCTCGGGCTTCTCGTCCAGCGCCGGATCGCCGTACATCTCCAGCAGCTCCCGCTCGATCGCCGCGACCTCCGCCGCCCGGGACGGCTTGCTGCGCAGCTCCCGCACCACCGCGTCGTGCTGGTAGTAGTAGCGCAGATAGTAGGAGGGGACGACGCCGAGCCGGCTCACCAGCGTGCGCGGCATCCGCAGGTCCTCGGCGATCGCCTCGCCGTGCTCCGCGAGCAGCTTGGGCAGCACGTCCTCGCCGTCGGTGCCGCCGACGCGCACCGCGCGCTCCCAGGTGAGGTGGTTGAGGCCGACGTGCTCCAGCGTCACCTCGCCGGGGTCCACGCCCAGCAGCTTGGCGAACTTCCGCTGGAAGCCGATGGCCACATTGCACAGGCCGACCGCCCGGTGCCCGGCCGTGAGCAGCGCCCGGGTCACGATCCCGACCGGGTTGGTGAAGTCCACGATCCAGGCGTCGGGGTTGCGGCGGCGCACCCGCTCGGCGATGTCCAGCACCACCGGGACGGTGCGCAGCGCCTTGGCCAGCCCGCCCGCGCCGGTGGTCTCCTGGCCGACACAGCCGCACTCCAGCGGCCAGGTCTCGTCCTGGTTCCGTGCGGCCTGGCCGCCGACGCGCAGCTGGAGCAGGACCGCGTCCGCGCCGTCCACGCCCGCGTCCAGGTCGTCGGTCCAGGAGATGGTGCCCGGGTGGCCCTGCTTGGCGAAGATCCGGCGCGCCAGCCCGCCGACCAGCTCCAGCCGGTCGGCGGCCGGGTCGACCAGGACGAGTTCCTCCAGCGGGAGTACGTCCCGCAACCGGGCGAATCCGTCGATGAGTTCGGGGGTGTAGGTGGACCCACCCCCCACGACTGCGAGCTTCAACCCTTGACTCCTGTCAGTGTGACGCCTTCGACGAAGGCTTTCTGAGCGAAGAAGAAGACGATGATGACGGGGGCCATGACGAGCAGGGTCGCGGCCATCGTCAGGTTCCAGTTGACGCTGTGCGCGCTCTTGAAGCTCTCCAGGCCGTAACTGAGCGTCCAGGCGCCCGGGTTCTGCGAGGCGTAGATCTGCGGGCCGAAGTAGTCGTTCCAGCAGTAGAAGAACTGGAACAGCGCGACGGCCGCGATCCCCGGCTTGGCCATCGGGATCACGATGCGCAGCAGTGTGCCGAATTCCCCGCTGCCGTCCACCTTCGCCGACTCCAGGTACTCCCGGGGAATCGTCAGCAGGAACTGGCGCAGCAGGAAGATGGAGTACGCGTCGCCGAACGCCATCGGGATGATCAGCGGCCACAGCGAACCCGACAGGTGGAGTTGCTGGGCCCAGACGAGATACATCGGTATCACGATCACCTGCGGCGGCAGCATCATCGTGGAGATGACCAGCATCATGGCGGTGCGGCGGCCGCGGAACCGGAATTTGGCGAGGGCGTAGGCCACCGGAATGGAGGAACAGACGGTGAAGAGGGTGCCGAGCCCGGCGTACATCAGCGAATTGCGCCACCAGTCCAGGAAGCCCGGGGTGTTGAAGACTTCGGCGTAATTCGACCAGTTCCATTCGGTGGGCCACAGATCGCCGCTGAGCGCCTGGTCGTCGCTCATCACCGAGGTCAGGAAGACGAAGACGAAGGGCAGGATGAAGAAGAGCGCGGCGGCGATGGCGACCGTGTGCACGGCGATCCAGTGCAGCGCGGCGCGGCGGCGGGCGGCGGGGGCGGGGGAGCGTCCGGCGGCGGGGCGCGCGGGCGCGGACGGCGCCGAGAGGGCGGTGGTGGCGGTCATGGTGAATCGGTCCTCTCAGTCCTCGGCTCAGTCATCGGCCGACAGCAGTCCGGCACGCCTGCGCATCAGCAGCGTCGTCACGGCCATCGCGATCGCGAACAGCACGAGCGAGAGCACACAGGCGGCTCCGGTGTTGAAGTTCTGGAAGCCGAGCGAGTAGACGAGCTGCGGCACGGTGAGCGTGGAGTGGTCGGGGTAGCCGGGCTGGATGACCGAGCCGGGCCCGACGCTGACCCCGGAGGCGAGCTTTCCGGCGACCAGCGCCTGGGTGTAGTACTGCATGGTCTGGACGACGCCCGTCACGACCGCGAACATCACGATCGGGGTGATCGACGGCCAGGTCACATAGCGGAACTTGTGGAAGGCCCCGGCGCCGTCCAGGTCGGCCGCCTCGTACTGCTCCTTGGGGACGTCCAGCAGGGCCGCCATGAAGATGACCATGAGATCCCCGATGCCCCACAGGGAGAGCAGTACGAGGGACGGCTTGGCCCAGGTCGGGTCGTTGAACCAGTTCGGGGCGTGGATCCCGATGCTCCCGAGAATGTCGTTCACCGGACCGGTGCCGGGATTGAGAAGGAAGACAAAGGCGACGGTGGCCGCCACCGGAGGGGCGAGATACGGCAGATAGAAGGCGGTGCGGAAGAATCCCACCCCGGACTTCACCTTGGTGACCAGCAGCCCGATGCCCAGGCCGAAGACGACCCGCAGCGTCACCATGACCACGACCAGCCAGAGCGTGTTCCACAGCGCCGGACCGAACAGCGGCATCTGCTCCAGCACATAACGCCAGTTGCGCAGCCCCACGAAGGTCGGGGCCTCGATCTGGTTGTAGTGCATGAAGGAGAAGTAGACGGTGGCGACCAGCGGATAGCCGAAGAAGACGGTGAAGCCGACCAGCCAGGGGGAGAGAAAACCGAGGGTGCGCAGCCGCTCGCGCCGGGCCTTACGGCGCAGGGCGGGGGCGTTCGTCAAGGTGGCCATGTCGCACTCCGTCAGTTCTGTGCCTGGAGATTGTCGGCGTCTATCTCGTCATCGAGTTTTCGTAGCCCCGCGTCCAGGTCGTGCACCTTGCCCGCCTCGACGCCGTAGGAGAAGTCCTGGAGCGAGACGACGTACTGACCGCCGTTGATCGAGGGCGGCAGGGCGGTGCTGTAGCGGTTCTGCGCGATATCGAGGAAGGCCCGGAAGGTGGGGTCCGAGTCCAGCTTCGGGGAGGTGAGCGCCGCCTTGGTGGACGGCACATTGTGAATGGCGTTGGCGAAGGCGACCACCTGATCGGTGTTGGCGGTCAGGAACTTCACCAGCTCCCACGCGGCGTTCTGATGGGTGCTGCTGTGCGCGATGCCGACCACGGTGCCGGTGAGATAGCCCCGGCCATAGGTCTCGGGCCGGTCGTCGGGCACCGGCAGCGGGGCGGTGCCCCATTTGAACTTCGCGCCCTTCATGAAGAGCCCGCGCCATTCGCCGTCCATGTGCATCGCGAGCTTCCCGGTGAGAAATGCGTTCTGGGACGACATCTCATCGCCGAAGGAGGTACGGAACGTCTCCAGCGGACCATAGCCGCCCTGGCTCCGGACCAGCTCCCCGGTGGTGGCGTAGAACTCCTTGGCCGCCTTGTCCTTGGCCAGCCGCGCCTTGCCGTCCTTGCCGAAGTACGAGGGGCCCCACTGGGCGAGGAACCGGTCCGGGCTGTTCTGGTAGAGCCGGAAATTGGGCATGAAGCCCACCCGCTCATAGCCGCCGCTCTTGGTGCGCTTGGTCAGCTTGACGGCGTCGCGCCGCAGCTCCGACATGGTGCGGGGCGGCCGCTTGATGCCCGCCTCGGCGAAGGCGTCCTTGTTGTAGTACATGCCGTACGCGTCGGCGAGCAGCGGGAGGGCGCACTGGTCGCCCTGGTAGCTCGTATAGTCCAGCAGCGTTTTCGGAAAGACCTTGGCCTTGTCGAGACCGGTCTTCTTCATGAACGGATCGAGGTCCACCCACATACCGGAGGAGCAGTACTGCCCCACATTGTTGGTGGTGAAGGAGGAGACGACATCGGGGGCGTCCCCACCGCCCGCCCGCAGCGCCTGGTTCACGGTGGCGTCGGTGACATTGCCGGTGGCCTTCACCTTGATATTGGGGTGGAGCTCCTCGAACCGGGCGATGCTGGCATCGATCGCCTTGACCTCGCTGTCCTCCGACCAGCCGTGCCAGAACTTCAGCGTGACGGGTTTGGTCGGATCGTCCTCGGCGCTGCCGGTGCTGGGATTGGCGCAGCCCGTGAGGAGCAGGGCGCCGGCGCTCAGGGCTGCGGCGAGAGCGGCCAGTTTTCGTGCCATGGGGAGACTTCCTTTACTGCGGTACAGGGGGACGGCAGGGGAAGCGGCGGTGCGGGGCGCCGGACAACGGACAAGGGGGGAACGGGCAACGGGAGAGGGGACAGCGGGGGAGAGGGGACAGAGGGAGAGAGGGACAGAGGGGACGTACGGGGTGGTGGGGCGGCGCCCGGTGACTCAGGCGTCGAACCGGGCGGTGTCGAAAACGGTCTGACGGGCATCGGCGACCGCCGTCCTCAGCGCGCCGATGAGAATCGGATCCCCCTCGATCTCACTGATCCGCAGCTGTGGGCGGGGCAGCGCGAGACCGGTCATCTCGTCCTCGACCAGCTGCCGCAGCCGGTCCCCGCCGGCCTGCGCGACCTCACCCGAAAGGACGACCAGCTCCGGGTCGACCACGGCGACGACGGAGGCCAGCCCGGTGGCCAGCCGGCGGGCCAGCTCGGTCAGCACCTCATCACCCGGGCCGGGGGTGCGCAGCGCGGCGGCGAGCGCCTTGGTGGCCGTGGGCGCGTCGATCCCGTGGTCGCGGGCCAGCTCCACGACGGCGGGTGAGCCGACCAGCTTCTGGAAGCCCCCGCCGCCGTCCGGCCGGGCGGCGGCGTCCGGTCCGCCCCGGGCCAGCGGCGCCCCCGGCAGCGGCATGTAGCCGATCTCCCCGGCCCCGCCGGTGGCACCCCGCAGCAGGGTGCCGTGGAGCACGATGGCCGCGCCGACCCCCTCGTCGGCCCAGACCAGCGCGAAGTCGTCGAAGTCCTGGGCGGTGCCGTGGTGCTGTTCGGCGATGGCGGCGAGGTTGACGTCGTTCTCGATGACGATCGGCGTGTGCAGCACCTCGGCCAGGTCGTCCCGCAGGGTGCGGGACTGCCAGCCGGGCAGATGCGGGGCGTAGCGCAGCGTCCCGGTGCGCGGGTCGAGGGCGCCGGGGGTGCCGATCACGGTGGAGTGCAGATCGTCCCGGCCGAGCCCGGCGGCGGCCAGCGCCCCGTCCACCGCCTCGGCGACCAGTTCCCCGGTGCGGTTGGTCACGCTCGCGTCGGTCGCCGGGGCGGTCACCCGGTGTTCACCGACCACCTGGCCGGTGATGTCGGCGACGGCTGCGGTGATGCCCTCCTGGTCCACGGCGAGCGCGGCCACATGGGCGGCGGCCGGATCGATTTCGTACAGCTGCGCGTTGGGCCCCGGGCGCCCGGTGACGTTCCCGGTGGTGCGGACCAGGCCGACGGACTCCAGGCGGGTCAGCAGCTGGGAGGCGGTGGGCTTGGAAAGACCGGTCAGCTCCCCGAGCCGGGTCCGGGTGAGCGGTCCGTGCGCGGACAGCAGCTCCAGCGCGGCGCGGTCGTTCATGGCGCGGAGGACGCGGGGGGTCCCGGGTGTGCCGCCCTGCGTATTGCTGCCGGGTGATGCGGCCATGGTGGTGCCCCCGTCTCACTCTGTTAAGAAAGTTTCCTATTGATGAATAGCAAGCTAGGGGGCGGACCGGGGCGGCGTCAATGGGTCATGGGCGGGCTTTCCTTGGCGGGTTCTTGGCGAAGACATGGATCATCCATGTACCTGGCATGGACAAGACACCGTAAGAGTGGCCTCCGGTGGGGTGCCTGTGATCGTCAGCCCCCACCGTCATGCGACGACTCGAATCGCAAGGGGGCTAGGTGAGATCTATTTCTTCCTGGGAGCGCACGGCCCGTTCCAGACAGAGCACGGCCCGTTCCAGAAAACGCGCGGCCCTGGGACTGGCGGCGGCGCTGCCGTTGGTGGCCGGTGCGCTGGCGCTCGGCATACCCACGGCCCAGGCCGACTCCGCACCGCACGGCCGTGACACCCTGAACGGCACCAAGCCCGCCTGGGCGACGGCGCGTTCGGACCGCGGCGCGACCGATGACGGCAATAAGGTCACCGCACGCGTCTATCTGGCCGGACGGGACGCCAAGGGGCTGGCCGACTACGCCAAGGCCGTGTCCGACCCCTCCTCGCCGGACTACGGCAAGCATCTGTCGGCCCGGCAGACCCAGGCACGTTTCGGACCGACACGGCAGCAGAAGGACACCGTGACCGCCTGGTTGAAGGGCGCCGGGCTCGAGGTCACCGGAGGCAACCAGCACTATCTGTCGGTCACCGGCGAAGTCTCCGCCGCTGAGCGGGCGTTCGGCACCCAGCTGCACAACTACACCAAGGACGGCAAGGTCTACCGGGCGCCGTCGAACGCGGCCACCGTGCCCGCCTCGCTCCACGGCGCCGTGCTGACCGTCGTCGGCCTGGACAACGCGCCCAAGCGGGCCAAGCACGACGAGACCCTCCCGCCCCCCGGACCGGTCTTCAAGAACGCCGGACCGTTCTCCTCCTACTACGGCTCCCGGACCGACCGCGGCCTGCCCTCGGCCTACGGCGCCAAGCAGCCGTACGCGATCAAGGGGTACACCGGCAAGCAGCTGCGCGCCGCCTACGGCGCCAAGAGCCGCAACACCGGTAAGGGCGTCACCGTGGCCATCACCGACGCCTTCGCCTCGCCCACCATCGCCGCGGACGCCGCCCAGTACGCCAAGCGCAACGGCGACCCGGGCTACCGCAAGGGCCAGTTGACGCAGGTGCTGCCGGCCGACTACCGGTACACCGAGGAGTGCGACGCCGGTGGCTGGTACGGCGAGGAGACCCTCGACGTCGAGGCCGTGCACGCGGTGGCGCCCGCGGCCGACATCACTTACGTCGGCGGAGCCTCCTGCACCGACGACGATCTGCTCGACTCGCTCGCCAAGGTCGTCGACAACCGGCTGGCCGACATCGTCTCCAACTCCTGGGGCGACGTGGAGGCCAACGAGACGCCGGACGTGGCCGCCGCCTATGACCAGATCTTCCAGCAGGGCGCGGTCGAGGGCATCGGCTTCTACTTCTCCTCCGGTGACAACGGCGACAACGTGGCGTCCACCGGCACCAAGCAGGTCGACACCCCGGCCAACTCGGCGTGGGTGACGGCGGTCGGCGGCACCTCCCTGGCCGTCGGCAAGGGCGGGACGTACCAGTGGGAGACCGGCTGGGGCACCACCAAGGCCACCCTCTCGGCCGACGGCGCCAACTGGGACGCGCTGCCCGGCGCGTACACCTCCGGCGCCGGAGGCGGCACCAGCAAGACCGTCGCCCAGCCCTTCTACCAGCGCGGTGTGGTGCCGGACGCGCTCGCCCTGGCGAACGGCGGCACGGCCAAGCAGCGGGTGACCCCGGACATCGCGGCAGTGGCCGACCCCAACACCGGCTTCCTGGTGGGCCAGACGCAGACCTTCCCGGACGGGTCGCTCCAGTACGGCGAGTACCGCATCGGCGGCACCTCGCTGGCCGCGCCCGTGATCGCCGGTGTGCAGGCGCTCGCCCAGCAGGCGCGCGGCGGCCAGCCGATCGGCTTCGCCAACCCGTCGCTGTACGACCGGTACGGCACCGCCTCGTACCACGATGTCACCGACCACCCGCTGGGCGCCGGCGTCTCGCTGGGCGTGGTCCGGGTCGACTACGTCAACAGCCACGACGACACCGACGGGCTGGTGACCTCGCTGCGCAGCCTCGGCCGGGACAGCTCGCTCCACGCGGTCGTGGGCTATGACGACGTGACCGGTGTGGGCACGCCCGCGGCCGGCTACCTCACCTCGTTCCGCGGACACCACCGCCGCTGAGCGGCCGGGGCCGAGCTCCTTACGGTTCGCACGAGGCTCCCGTTCCGTTCCGGGGCGGGAGCCCCGTCATGCCCGCCGTGCTCACTTCGGCGCGGGCGGCGGCACCGTCGCGGAGGGGGTGGCGGCCGGACCGGCGCCGGGAGCGAGCGGGCTGGCCGCCGCCGACTGCGGCGAGTCCGGGTTGGCCAGCGCCGACGGCGCCGCCACGGTGGCGCTCGAATCGATGGCGTCGGTCTGGAGCTCCGGATCCAGGGGCCGGCCCACGAGCTGGATGCCCGCCTCGTTCAGCGCCTTCTTGATCCGCCAGCGCAGCTCCCGCTCGACGCCGAGCGACTTGCCGGGCATGGTCCGCGCCGACACCCGGACGATCATCGAGTCGAGATAGACCGCGTCGAGCCCCAGGACCTCGATCGGCTCCCAGAGCCGCTCGTTCCACGGCTCCTCCTTGGCCATGTCCACACCGACCTGCGTGATCACGGCCCGGACCTGCTCCAGGTCCTCCTCGGCCCGGACCTGGACATCGAGCGCGGCCGTCGCCCAGCCCTGGCTGAGGTTGCCGATCCGCTTGACCTCGCCGTTGCGCACGTACCAGATCTCGCCGTTGTCCCCGCGCAGCTTGGTGACGCGCAGACCGACCTCGATCACCTCGCCGGAGGCCACCCCGGCGTCGATCGTGTCGCCGACCCCGTACTGGTCCTCGAGGATCATGAAGACACCGGAGAGGAAGTCGGTGACCAGATTGCGGGCGCCGAAACCGATCGCCACACCCGCGACCCCGGCGCTGGCGAGCAGCGGCGCCAGATTGATCTCCAGCGCGGAGAGGATCATCAGCCCCGCGGTGCCCATGATCAGGAACGAGGCCACGGAGCGCAGCACCGAGCCGATCGCCGCGGACCGCTGGCGCCGCCGCTCGACATTGACCAGCAGCCCGCCGAGCGCGGTGCCGTCAACGGCCTGGGCCGTGCGGTTCATGCGCTCTATCAGCTTGGTGATCGCCCGCCGGACGACGGAGCGGAGCACGAAGGCGATGATCAGGATCAGGGCTATGCGCAGCCCGATGCCGAGCCAGGTGGACCAGTTCTCCTCCACCCAGCCCGCGGCGTTCGTGGCGCTCTTCTGCGCATCGTCGAGAGTCGTGGGACGAGGCGTCGAGTCAGCGGCCAGAGCAGCGGACCAGAACACAGCAGAAACCCTTCGTATGCGACATGCCCGCACGGATCACCCGCGCGCGCAACCTCTCACACAGTAGCCGGGCGCGAGACGCGCCGTTCCTGTGTTCGAGAGCGCGCGAGCGCGGCCGGGGGGCGCATTTGAGCGGGTCCGGAGGCGGCAATTCCACCTTCTGCCCCGGCCGGGGACCGTGCGGCGGCACCGGCGGAGCGGGCCGTGATTCTTGCCACTCCGCGGTGGCGTCCCGCCCCCGCACACCTCCTGCGCAAGGTCGCCGGAGGGCCGACAGGGCAGTGGTCAAGCGGGCGGTGTCGTCGCCACGTACGGAGGGTATACGTGCGGTACGCGGAAATGCCTCTCAACCGTTAACCCGGTGATAGTGGCGTTCCGGCCAGGGTTCAGGGGAAACTGGGGGAGATCGTCCCGGCGCGAGCCACGCGCCGCCGGCGTACAAGGAGGCCCCCGTGCCGCATGTCCTGGTCCTCAACGCGTCGTACGAGCCCCTCGGCGTCGTACCGCTCCGCCGCGCGCTCGTACTCGTCCTCAATGACAAGGCCGTCAGCCTCGAGGACTCAGGCGCCCTGATGCACAGCGCGACCCGCGTGATCCCCGCACCCAGCGTCGTCCGGCTGAAGCGGTTTGTGCGGGTGCCCTTTCGCGGCCCCGTCCCGCTCACCCGCCGCGCCCTGTTCGCCCGCGACGGCGGCAGATGCGCCTACTGCGGTGGCGTCGCAACCAGCGTCGATCACGTCATCCCGCGCAGCCGTGGCGGGCAGCACACCTGGGAGAACGTGGTCGCCGCGTGCCGTCGCTGCAATCACGTCAAGGCCGACCGCCATGTCGCCGAGATCGGCTGGCGGCTGCGCCATCAACCCGCGCCGCCGTCGGGGCTCGCGTGGCGGATCATCGGCACGGGCCATAGGGACCCGCGCTGGCTGCCATACCTGCAAGCCTTCGGCGCGGAAGACGCGATGGCCCGGATCGACGGCAAATCCGCCTGAGAGACCGGGCCATTACTGTGTCTGCTCGCGGGAGCCCCTGGGTCCTGTCCGGCGGATCTTCACGAGTCCGTGAAGATCCGCCGGACAGGACCCAGTTCTTCCGCACCGGCTAGTCCTTCTGGTCCTTGTGGTCCTTCTTGACCGCGTAGGCGGCGACCGACCAGAGGGAGTAGCCGAAGCGGGTGGCGCGCTCGACGCCCTGGACGCGGATGAACCTGGTGTCCGGGGCGTCCATGCCGATCGACTCCAGGCCGCCCTTCCCATGGGCCACCGTCGCCGCGTCGCGCCAGGTGCGGCCGTCCTTGGAGACCTGGACGCGGTAGCGGGAGGCGTACGCGTCCTGCCAGGTCAGCTCCAGGCGGCCGATCCGGGCCGGGTGGGCCAGCTCCAGCTGGAGCCAGGCGCCGTCCTCGGCCGGGGAGGACCAACGGGTGTCCGCCTTGCCGTCGATCGCGGCGGACGCCGGGAAATCGGCGGTCTCATCGCCGGACGAGGTCGCCTTCGTGCCCTTCGCACGGGCCAGGTCCGGGCCGGCGGTCCGCGGATGCGCCCTTACGGTCAGCATGCGCTCCTCGGACCCGAAGCGGACCGGGAGGGAGTAGCTGCCCGGCTTGGTGCCCTTGGCCACCGATATCTCCAGCCGGGCGGTCGCCGTACCGCCGCGCGGGGCCGTCACCCCGTCGGGGGCGCGGACGGTGATGCCGCGCGGCGCCTGCACCGTAAGGTCGCCGTTCACATCGCCGGGGCGGTGGGAGACCAGCTGGGCCTCGACCACGGCCGCGTCGCCGCCAATCCGCACGTCCGCCGTCTTGTGGGACAGCGTGAGCCCGGCGTCCGGGGTGTCGCCGAACCAGGGCGTGATCTCGTGCACGGCCGGCGGGGGGGTGCCCTCCGGCCAGCTGAGCCGGATCGCGTCCGCCGACAGGTCCTTGTCCCCGTCCGCCGCCCTGACCTGGGTGAAGCCGCTGCCGGAGAGGGCGCCGATGCGGCGCCAGCCCGCACCGGGGACATGTGCCTCGACGGTGCCCGGCGCGGCGTCCCGGACCCGTGCGGTGAGCGCGGAGACGGCGGCGAGCGGACGGCTGCGGCCGAAGCGCACGGTGACCGGGCGGCCGGGCGAGGACACCTCGGTGGCCGCCTTACCGTCGGCAGCCGCGCGGTCCTCCTTGCCGGTCCGCAGCCCCAGTTTCGGGGTCCGGTCCACGCCCGACCAGGCGTCCGCCCGGACCAGGGCCTTGGCGAGGAAGGGGTCGAGGACGCCCCTGCCGACCGTGACCCGGCTGTCCCCGATCCGCTCGCGCAGCGCCTCCACCGCGAGCTGGGCCTTCCAGGCCGCCGCCCCGTCGCCGCGCGCCTGGGCGGTGAGCATGTCCACGGCCCGCACCCCCGCGTCGCCGTACCGGCTCAGCTGGTCGAGCCAGGGCCGCACATCGTCGCCCAGCGTGCGGGAGAGCCGCTCGGGGGCGTCACGCATCGTCGTGAAGGCCGCGCGCAGCCGGTCGGCCGCGCGCTCCAGCCGCTCCACGTCCGTCCCGCCCAGGGCCATCCAGAACGCGTCGATGAGCGGGCGCAGATACGCGGACTCGTCGCCGCCGAGCACCGAGGAGGCGTCGTTCCCGGCGAGGGCGCGCAGGGCGGCACGGGTCTTGGCGTCGGGCCCGGCGAGATCGTCGATGGCCGCCTGCCAGGACTCCTGGGGGCGGTAGCCACGCGGGTTCCAGGCGAAGTCGGCGGCGGTGAACAGCGGGATCCGGGAGGCGGTCGGCTGCTCCATGGCGTTGGCCAGCAGCGCCGCGGACTGGGTGGCCACCGCCGGGTCGCGGCCGGTGTACGGGCCGAGGAAGATCCGGTCCTGCGCCCAGTCGTTGACCGGGTAGTTGTCCATGGTGACCAGCCGGTGGCCGAACGCCGACCGGGCACCGGCCAGCTCACCGCCGGTGATGGTCCTGGGCACCACCCCGACCCCGGTCCAGGCGACCTCCACGCGCTGGTCGAGCCCCCTGGACAGCGCGCGCCGGAACTCGGTGTCGCCGTCCTGGTAGTACTCGGTCGGCATCAGGGACAGCGGGGCCGAGCCGGGGTAGCGCTCGGCCAGGTGGCGGGCGAGGGCGCCTGCCACCTTGGCCTGCGCGGTGGCGGCGGCCTCCGGCCCCGAGCCGAATTCATCGGCGTCGGCACCGCAGTGCCACTCGCTGTAGCTGACGTCCTGGAACTGGAGCTGGAAGGAGCGCACCCCGAGCGCCCACATGGCGTCGACCTTCCGCAGCAGCGCCTTGAGGTCCTTCGAGGACGAGAAGCACATCTCCTGGCCGGGGGAGACCGCCCAGCCGAGGGTCACATGGTTGGCCCGGGCGCGGGTGGCCAGCTCGCGGAACTCCTCGCGCCGCTCGGCCGGGTAGGGGTCGCGCCAGCGGGCCTGCCGATAGGTGTCGTCGCCGGGCGCGTAGAGATAGCGGTTCTGCTTGGTGCGGCCCATGAAGTCGAGCTGGGCCAGCCGGTCGCGGTGCGACCAAGGGGAGCCGTAGAACCCCTCCGTCGTCCCCCTTACGGCCGTCGCGGGCCAGTCGCGGACGGTCACCCCGGCGAAGGCCGAGCCCCGGCCCTCCCGCTTCACCAGCAGCTGGCGCAGGGTCTGGACGGCGTGGAAGAGCCCGTCCGGGCCGACGCCGGACAGTGCGACCGTGGGGTGCCCGTCCACCGGGCCCGTGGCCAGGAGATAGCCGCCGGAGGGCAGGTCGCCGCGCTCGGGGGCGCGCAGGGCGCGCAGCGCGTTCGTCGCGCCCTTACCGCCGACACGCACCACCAGTCCGCGCGCCGGGGCCCTGCCGCCGGGCGTGGCCTCGTTGACGGTGCGCACCCCGGCGTCGTGCAGCAGTCCGCGCAGTGCGTCCAGGGCGTACGGATCGGCGTCGCCGTCGGCTATGAGCGTGGCCTCGTCCCCCAGGGCCACCTCCGACCCCTGCGCCCGCAGCGACTGGGGGCGCGGCCATACGGGCGGTACGCCCTCGCTGCTGTCGCGCTCCGGTGTGGCGGCGCCCGGGGCGCCGTGGTCCACCGGTGCCGCGGTGGCCGCCGGGGCACCGCCGAGCAGCCCCCCGATGACCGCGGCGGCCATGGCCGTCGCGCCCGCGGCCCTGGGCCTCTTCCCCCCGAACTGCACGGGCCTCTCCTCGATCCAGATAGCCGGTCCCCGTAGATATGGCGCCGATAGGCGTGAGCCCACCACCAGGCCGGTGAGGGTGTCAACGCGAACGACCGAAGTGTCGGCATTGCCGCGTGCGCCGCGCCTCGGGCGCCTGGCACCGGGCCTCGGGCGGCCCGCGCCGGGCGCGGCACGCCCGGCGCAAGTCTGACGGATGAAGGGCGGTCCTGTTCGTAAACTCTGTGCCCCCGATCCCCTTACGCAGTGAAATCGCCGCCCAGAGGGGATGTGACCTACAGCACGTCCGGGGGGCGTTTACGTCTGCGCCCGTCCGGAGTGGGTAGAGCTCGGGATGACCCACTGCCGACAACCCCACGGAGGTCCGTGTGGCCGCGTCAGCTCAGCTCCTGCTTTCCGCCCTGTCCAAACCCAGCCCCGAGGCGTCCAGCGAACCGGATCCCTTCGACGGGGTCTCCGACCCCGACTGCGGACTGTGCGGTCTGGACGGCTTCGGGTCCGGAAGCGCCACCGAGGCACCCCTGACCAGCGAGCCCCCGCTCGCCGACAACATCCCCCTGACCAGCGAGCCCCCGCTCGCCGCCGAAACTCCCCTGACGAGTGAGCCGACCGCCGTCCTCTCCGGCGCGGGCGTGGGCTGCGAGCCGATGGAGTACTGATGGGCAGAGCGCGGCTCGCCGAGCTGCACGGTGTCGCCACCTCCTACGACCCCGCCCCGGGCCGCACCGTCCAGGTGCCCGAGGACACGGTGGTCGCCGTGCTCGCCGCGCTCGGCGTGGACGCCTCGACCCCTCGATCCGTACGCGAAGCGCTGGACCGGCATGACGGCCGGCGGCGCGACCAGCTGCTGCCCCCCTGCGTGGTGCTGCGCCCCGGCAAGGCGCCCCGGCTGAGCCTGCCCGAGGGCACGGCGCTGCGGGTGCGCCCCGAGGACGGCGCACCGCACCCGTGGGGGCGGGCGGCCGCCGGGTCCTTATCGGCCGATGGCGCCCTGACGAAGGGCGCCCGCGAGGGCGGTGCCCTGGACGTCGCCCTTACGAACGGCGCCACCGCCGATGGCCTCCTTACCGCGCTCGCCGCGCTGCCGCCCGGCGCCCACACCCTGCTCGCCGAGGCCCCCGACGGCCGCCGCGCCACCGCCCCCCTCATCGTGGCTCCCGACCGGATGCCGTTGTCCCCGGTCCGCAGCCACGGCTTCCTGGTGCAGCTCTACTCGCTGCTCTCCGCGCGCTCCTGGGGCATGGGCGACCTCGGCGACCTGGCCGATCTGGCCGCCTGGTCGGGGCGGGCGCTCGGCGCCGGCTTCGTCCAGATCAACCCGCTGCACGCCGCCGTGCCCGGCACCCCGGCCGCGCCCACCGACCCCTCGCCGTACCGCCCCTCCTCGCGGCGCTTCCCCGACCCGGTCCATCTGCGGATCGAGGACGTGCCCGAATACGCCCAGCTGCGCGGCCGCGCCCGTGAGCGGGCCGACCAGCTGCTGGAGGCCGCCGCCGCGCTCCGTGACTCCGTCCTGCGCGAGGGCGCCCTCATCGACCGGGACGCCGTCTGGGCCCTCAAGCGCGAGGCGCTGGAGCTGGTGCGGACGGTCCCGCTCAGCCCCGGCCGCCGCGCCGCCTACTGCGACTTCCTCGCCGAGCGCGGTCAGGCCCTGGAGGACCACGCCCTGTGGTGCGCGCTCGCCGAGACCCACGGCCCCGAATGGCGCGCCTGGCCCGACGGCCTGGCCGATCCGCGCTCGGCGGGCACCGCCCGGGCGCGGGCCGAGCACCTGGACCGCACCGACTTCCACTGCTGGCTGGCCTGGCTCACCGACACCCAGCTGGCCGCCGCCCAGCGCGCCGCGCGCGAGGCGGGCATGGGCATCGGCCTCGTCCACGACCTGGCGGTCGGGGTCCACCCCTCGGGCGCCGACGCCTGGGCGCTCCAGGACGTCTTCGCCTCCGGCATGTCGATCGGCGCGCCCCCGGACGCCTTCAACTCCCGGGGCCAGGACTGGGGCCTGCCGCCGTGGCGCCCGGACGCCCTCGCGGCCACCGGCTACGCCCCCTACCGCGATCTGCTGAGGGGTCTCTTACGGCATGCGGGCGCGCTCCGTATCGACCATGTGATGGGCCTCTTCCGGCTGTGGTGGGTGCCGGAGGGGCGGGAGCCGACCGAGGGCTGTTACGTCCGCTACGACGCGGAGGCGATGCTCGGCGCGCTCGCCCTGGAGGCGCACCGGGCCGGGGCGGTCGTCATAGGGGAGGACCTGGGGACGGTCGAACCCGGTGTGCGGGAGGAGCTGGAGCGGCGGGGGGTGCTGGGCACCTCGGTGATGTGGTTCGAGCGGAACTACGACGGCGCGGGCGCCGGCGCGGCCCGGCCGCTGGCGCCGGAGGAGTGGCGGGCGGACTGCCTGGCCACCGTGACGACCCACGATCTGCCGAGCACGGCCGCCCGGCTCACGGGCGACCACGTCGAGCTGCGCCACCGGCTGGGCCTGCTGAGCCGCCCCCTCGCGGAGGAGCGGGCGGCGGACGCGGTCGAGGTCGCCGAGTGGCTGGGGCTGCTGGGGCGGCTCGGGCTGCTGCCGGAGGGGCCGGGCGACGAGGAGGCGGCGGTCAAGGCGGTCCACCGCTTTCTGCTGCGCACCCCGGCGAAGATGGTGGGCGTGTGGCTGCCGGACGCGGTGGGGGACCGCAGACCGCAGAACTTGCCGGGCACCTGGGATCAGTACCCCAACTGGCGGCTGCCGATCGCCGATGCCGAGGGGCGCCCGATGTCCCTGGAGGAGCTGGTCGCCTCGCCTCGGCTGCGCGCGCTGATGGACGAGGTGGCCCTGCTGGCGGCTCGTGGCCCTGCGGTGTAGCCGCCCGGGCCTCCCGGCGGAGACGGTGCCGCCTGCGGCGGGCTGTTCCCCTCCCCGCCCCTTCCCGTAACTGGGGCTCCGCCCCAGCCCCCGAAGCGGGGCTCCGCCCCGGGCCCCGAAGCGGGGCTCCGCCCCGGGCCCCGAAGCGGGGCTCTGCCCCGGGCCCCGAAGCGGGATTCCGCCCCGGGCCCCGAAGCGGGGCTCCGCCCCAGACCCCACACCTGGGGTTGCGCCTCGGCCCCCGCATCCGGGGCTGCGCCCCCGGCCCCCGCATCCGGGGCTGCGCCCCCGGCCCCCGCATCCGGGGCTGCGCCCCCGGCCCCCGCATCCGG
>NZ_BAAAIF010000089.1:0-38409 GCF_039525925.1 Streptomyces javensis
CCCGCCGGCCGGCGGGAGCCCCCCCCCCGCCTCGACCCCGGGCAGGGGGAGGCGGCGGCGGTCGCGGCCGAGCTGTCCGACCCGAGGGTGCTCGCGGCCGCGCGGACGCCGTCCGCCGATCCGGCGGCGGCGCAGACGGTGGCCGACGCGGCCACTCGCGCGCTGCGCGAGGTCTCGGCCGCGGACGCCGCGGCCCGCACCCGCTGCGAGGAGCTCGACGCGCTCTCCGCGCAGGCGGTCGACGACGCCCGCCGGCTCGCCCCGCTGCGCGCGGAGCACGACCGGATCGCCCGTCTCGCCTCGCTCGCGGCGGGCACCTCCGCGGACAACGAGCGCAGGATGCGGCTGGAGGCGTATGTGCTGGCGGCCCGGCTGGAGCAGGTCGCCGCGGCGGCGAGCGTACGGCTGCGCCACATGTCCTCCGGGCGCTACACCCTGGTGCACTCCGACGCCCGCTCCGGCGGGCGCGGCCGCTCCGGCCTCGGACTGCATGTCGTCGACGCCTGGACGGGCAGCGAACGCGACACCGCCACCCTCTCCGGCGGCGAGACCTTCTCCGCCTCGCTCGCCCTCGCGCTGGGCCTGGCCGATGTGGTCACCGACGAGGCGGGCGGGGTCCGCCTGGACACCCTCTTCATCGACGAGGGGTTCGGCAGCCTCGACGAGCAGACCCTGGACGAGGTGATGGACGTGCTGGACTCGCTGCGCGAACGCGACCGTACGGTCGGCATCGTCAGCCATGTCGCCGATCTGCGCCGGCGGATCCCCGCCCAGCTGGAGGTCGTCAAGGGCCGCCAGGGCTCGGCCGTACGCCACCGTGCGGCCGCCGCGCGCTAGGGGTGCCGGGCGGAGCGTGACGCCTGCGGCGGGCTACTTTCCCCTCCCCGCCCCTTCCCGAAACTGGGGCCCCGCCCCAGCCCCGGGTTCGGGGCTTCGCCCCAGGCCCCGGTTCGGGGCTCCGCCCCGGGCCCCGGGTTCGGGGCTTCGCCCCCGGGCCCCGGGTTCGGGGCTCCGCCCCAGCCCCCGGGTTCGGGGCTCCGCCCCAGCCCCCGGGTCGGGGCTCCGCTCCAGGCTCCGGGTCGGGGCTGTGCCCCGGACTCCGGTTCGGGGCTTCGCCCCAGGCCCCCGGACCGGGGCTGTGCCCCAGGCCCCCGGACCGGGGCTGTGCCCCAAGCCCCCGGACCGGGGCTGTGCCCCAGGCCCTGGACAGGGGCTCTGCTCCAGGCTCCGGTTTCGGGGCTCCGTTCCAGGCCTTGGGTCGGGGCTGTGCCCCGGGCTCCGGGTTCGGGGCCCCGCCCCAGGCCCCCGGGCCGGGGCTCTGCGCCAGGCCCTGGACAGGGGCTCTGCCTCAGGCCCCAGGTCGGGGCTCCGCCCCAGCCCCCGGACCGGGGCTCCGCCCCTGGCCCCCCGGGGGCCAGGGGCGAAGCCCCTGCCACGCGGCGGACACCCTGTAGCGGGGCGGGCCGCAAGCGCGGGGCGCGCATCGGGCTCAGAGCGCCGACAGCTCCTCCACCAGGTCGTCGAGGCCCAGCGACCCCTGCGACAGCGCCGCCATGTGCCACTTCTTCGCGTCGAAGGCGTCGCCGTGCGCCTTACGGGCCGCCTCCCGCCCCGTCAGCCAGGCCCGCTCGCCCAGCTTGTAGCCGATGGCCTGGCCCGGCATGCCCAGATAGCGCACCAGCTCACTGTCGAGGAACTCCGCCGGACGGCCGCAGTGCAGCCCGAAGAACTCGCGCGCCAGCTCCGGAGTCCACCGCTCACCGGGGTGGAAGGGCGAATCGGCGGGGATCTCCAGTTCCAGGTGCATCCCGATGTCCACGATCACCCGCAGCGCCCGCATCATCTGCGCGTCCAGGTAGCCCAGCCGCCGCTCCGGGTCCGTCAGATAGCCCAGCTCGTCCATGAGCCGCTCCGCGTAGAGCGCCCAGCCCTCCGCGTTGGCGCTGACCATGCCGACCGTGGCCTGGTAGCGGGAGAGCTGGTCGGAGACATGGGCCCACTGCGCGAGCTGGAGATGGTGGCCGGGGACGCCCTCGTGGTACCAGGTGGAGACCAGGTCGTAGACGGGGAAGCGGGTCTCGCCCATCGTGGGCAGCCAGGTCCGGCCGGGGCGGGAGAAGTCCACCGACGGCTGGGTGTAGTACGGCGCCGCCGCGCTGCCCGGCGGGGCGATCATCGACTCGACCCGCTTGACCCGTTCGGCCAGGTCGAAGTGGGTGCCGTCGAGCTGCTCGATGGCCTCGTCCATCAGCTCCTGGAGCCACACCCGCGTCTCCTCGACGCCCTCGATATGGGCGCCGTGGGCATCGAGGTGGCGCAGCGCCTCCCACGGGTTGGCGCCGGGCAGGATCTTCTCCGCCTCGGTGCGCATCTCGGCGTGGATCCGGTGGAATTCGGACCAGCCGTACGCGTACGCCTCGTCCAGGTCGAGGTCCGTGCCGTTCCACATCCGGGCCCAGCGGCGGTAGCGCTCACGCCCCACCACATCGGGCGCGCCCTCGATCGCCGGGGCGTAGGTGTCGCGCAGCCAGTCGCGGAGGGCGACCAGTGCGCCCGTGGCCGCGGCAGCCGCCTCGTCCAGCTCACCGCGCAGCGCGTCGGGGCCCTCGGAGGTGAAGTCCGCGAACCAGCCGCCGTCCGTGCCGATCCACTCCGCCAGCTGCCCGAGGACCGTGGCCACCTGCCGGGGGCCGGCCGGCAGATTCCGCCGCAGCCCCTCGGCGAGCGAGGCGCGGTACCCCTCCAGCGCGGCCGGTACGGCGCGCAGCCGGGCCGCCACCGCCGACCAGTCCTCCTCGGTCTCGGTGGGCATCACGGTGAAGATGCCGCGCACCGAGTGCAGCGGGGAGCTCAGATTGCTGACCGCGCGCAGGTGCTCATCGGACTCGTGCACATCGAGTTCGGCGGTCAGCCGCTCCCGCAGCAGCCGGGCGCAGCGGCGCTCGGCGTCGCTGTCCGCGCCGGGCCGCGCCTCGGCCTCGGCCAGCCGTTCCAAGGTGGTGCGGTCGAGGTCGGCGATGGCCTTCGCCCCCTCGGGGGAGAAGTCCGGAAGACGCCGGGAGCTCTCGGGAACGCCCAGGTAGGTGCCGGTGATCGGATCGAGTTCGACGAGGGCGTCGACATAGCTGTCGGCGACCTGGCGGGGCAGCGGAGCGTTCTTGGTATCGGACATGCGGCCCATCCTCGTACGTTCCGGGGTGCGGCGTCAGCACCACGGGGGTGTGACGCATGGGAACAAGGGTGTGCTACGAGGTGGCCGAGCCGTCCCGGGCGGGCGGCAGCAGCGGGCCGCAGCTCCACTGCTGGAAGATCAGCCGGGTCTCGACCCGGGCCACCTCACGGCGCGAGGTGAACTCGTCCAGCACCAGCCGCTGGAGATCGGCGGTGTCGGCCACCGCCACATGCACCAGGTAGTCGTCCGGCCCGGCCAGGTGGAACAGCGCCCGGGACTCGGGCAGCGCCCGGATCCGCTCCACGAACGGGCCGACCAGCTCCCGGCGGTGCGGCCGCAGCTGCACCGAGAGCAGGGCCTCGAGACCGCGCCCCAGCTTGGTGGGGTCCAGCCGGAGTTCATGGCCGAGAATCACCCCGGAGCGGCGCAGCCGGGCCACCCGGTCCAGACAGGTCGAGGGCGCCACGCCGACCTGGGCGGCCAGATCGCGGTAGGTGGTCCGGGCGTCGTTCTGCAACAGCCGCAGAATCTGAAGATCCACCGGATCGAGAGCGATGGTTTCGGCCATCGGCCGAACGTAGCACGGGCACCGGCCCCGAGAGCCCGGTGGTTGTTCACCCTTCACGCATGGACATCAGGCAGAGCACGGAGAGCATGGGCGGCACGGAAACCATACGGAGCACGGAGCCCGCGCCGGGCACACAGGGGCCGCACGGCGACGTCGCCGCCCGGCACGCGTTCGCCACCGAGGCCGTCCACGCCGGGCGCGAGGACCTCCCGGGCATGGGCCTGCACGCCGTACCCCTGGATCTGTCGACGACGTACCCCTCGTACGACAGCCGTGAGGAGGCCGCCAGGATCGACGCGTTCGCCGCCAGCGGCGCCCGGCCGGACGGTCCGCCCGTCTACGCCCGCCTGGACAATCCCACCGTGGCCCGCTTCGAGACCGCCCTGGCCCGGCTTGAGGGCACCGAGAGCGCGGTCGCGTTCGCCAGCGGCATGGCGGCGCTCAGCGCGTGTCTGCTGGCGCGCGGGGCCCAGGGGCTGCGGCATGTGGTGGCGGTCCGCCCGCTGTACGGGTGCAGCGACCATCTGCTGGACACCGGGCTGCTGGGCACCGAGGTCACCTGGGTGGACCCGGCCGGGATCGCGGACGCGATCCGCCCCGACACCGGCCTGGTCATGGTGGAGACCCCGGCCAATCCGACGCTCGCCGAACTCGATCTGCGGGCCGTCGCCCACTCCTGCGGAACGGTCCCGCTGCTCGCGGACAACACCTTCGCCACACCGGTGCTCCAGCGCCCGGCGGGGCGGGGCGCGAGCCTCGTCCTGCACAGCGCCACCAAATACCTCGGCGGACACGGCGATGTGATGGGCGGCGTGGTGGCCTGCGACGAGGAGTTCGCCCGGGTGCTGCGCCAGGTGCGGTTCGCCACCGGCGGGGTGCTGCATCCGCTCGCCGGATATCTGCTGCTGCGCGGGCTGTCCACGCTGACGGTACGGATGCGGGCCGCGTCGGCGACGGCGGCCGAGCTGGCCCGGCGGCTGGCCGGCGATCCACGGGTGGCCCGGGTCCACTATCCGCGGCTCGGCGGGGCGATGGTGGCCTTCGAGCCCCATGGCGATCCGCACGCGGTGATCGGCGGGGTGCGGCTGATCACTCCGGCGGTGAGCCTGGGCAGTGTGGACACCCTCATCCAGCACCCGGCCTCCATCAGCCACCGGATCGTGGCCGAGGGGGACCGCCGCTCCTCGGGGATCGGCGACCGGCTGCTGCGGATGTCGGTCGGGCTCGAGGACGTGGCGGACCTGTGGTGCGATCTGGACCGGGCGCTGGGGCCCTTCTGACGGCGGCCCGGCGGGGCGCGAGGGTGGCCCGGCGGGGCGGGACGCCCGCCGGGCGGGGCACGGGGCCCCGGACGGGCTCAGCGCGCGTGCGGCGGAACCGGCAGCGGAAGGGCCGGCTCGGGTGCCGGGGCCGGGTCGAGACGGGCGCTGATCACCAGCGTGCCTTGCTCGATCTGGTAGTCCAGCGGCAGTTCGAGGGCGCGCATCGCGGCGACCATACCGGTGTTGGCCGACTGGGTGACGGCGTAGACGCTCTCGCAGCCGGTCTCGGCGGCCATCGCCACCAGCCGCCGCAGCAGCTCCCCGCCGACGCCGCGGCGCTGCCACTCGTCCTCGACGATCAGCGCGAGCTCGGTCTCGTCCCCGTCCCACAGCAGATGGCCGAGTGCCACCAGCCGCCCGGAGGCGGTGTACGCGGCCAGGGTGCGGCCGAAGCGGGGGCTCAGCAGATGGGCGAGGTAGCGGTCGGCGTCGCCGACCGGCCCGTGGTAGCGCAGCGCCAGCGTGGTGGGGGAGCAGCGGGCGTGCATCTCGCGGGCGGGGGCCAGGTCGCCGGAGTCGGCGCGGCGCACGGTGATGGCGTTGCCCTCGGGCAGCGTCAGCACATCGCCGTCGTGCGGGATCCGCGGGCCGAGCCGGGCGTCCAGCTCGACCAGCGCGCGGGCGCGGGCGAACTCGGTGGGGGTGAACGGCAGATACGGCCGCTCGATGATGATCGCGCCGCCGGACGGGTCGCGCAGCCGCATCACGGTCTCCTCCAGGACACCTTCGGCGGGCGGCGTGCTGTCCAGCGACCGCCCGCTGAGGGACTTGGCGGGCACGGAGTGAATGGTGCAGCGGCCGAACAACTGGCGCAGCGCGAGCGGGAGTTCGGCGGCGTCCAGGGCGGTGCGGGTGGCCAGGGTCAGCGCCCGGGTCGGGGCGTCCACCAGGTCGTGGGTGTCGGCCCGCTCGACCCAGGTGTCACGGCCGCCCGCGGCGGCGACGGCGTCGGTCAGCCCGTCGGACGGCAGGGCCTCGGGCGCGCGCAGCAGGAACTCGTCCACCGTGCCGTCCGTCAGCGGATGGGTCTGAAGGGCCAGGATGTCGACCTGGTACCCGGCCAGCGCCGCGCACAGTGCGGCGAGGGTGCCCGGCTCGTCCCGTACGGTCGTGCGCATCCGCCACAGCGTGGTGGCCTCGGGGGCCGTGGTCTCCGGGGCGCCCGCGGCGTGGGCGGGGTGGGCGTCGGCCGCGGGCGAGCCTGAGCCGCCCGGCGGCGCGTGGCCCTGACGGCGTGACCACCATGCGACCAGATCGTGCCGCCAGCGGGGGCGGTGCCGGTGAGGGGGCTCGGGGGTCGCTCGAAATGTCATGCAAACACCCTTGCGTAAAGGTGTTGCGTGATCACGAACGGACTGTGACCTATGGGTTAAGGGCGCATCTGGTAACAGAAGCTTATTTTGTCCGAAATCAAATTATTGAAGTCCGACGTTCCGTCACCCTACCGCCCACCTGCGCAGTACTCTGCCGCACCGCCGTGCGTACGCCCGCTGGAAGAGCGGCACCAGCGGCCCTCCGGCCCGGCCGAACCAGGACTCCGAACGGCTGAACGCGGTCACCGTCAACATAACTGAGCCATCCGGCTCCAACCGCACCACGAACGACTCCTCGCCCCGCTCCGGATGGCCGGGCAGCGTGCCGTACGCGAAGCCGGTCCGTGTCTCCTCGGCGACCGTCCACACCACCTCGCACGGCGCGCGCAGCCGCAGCCGCCCGACCCCCAGGCCCACCACGACCGGCCGCCCCGGGGTGGCGACCGGGTCCGCGGCGCGGATCGACACCCCCACCGCGCGGTGCATCCGCCAGTCCATGACCGCTCGCCCGGCCGCCTCGAACGTGGCCCGCCCGTGACCGACACGGGTCCGCACCCGCAGATGGCGATAGCCGGAGGGCAGCGGCCACCGCCGGGTGGCGCCCACCTCCGGATAGGTGAGCCGCGAGGCCGGAGCCGGACCGGGGTCGTCGCTGGATCCCATGCCCGTACCGTACGCGGCGGCCTTGCGGTGCGCGGCCCCGTCGGCGAACCGTACGGGGCCGCGCACCGCACAACGCGGCTACTGGCCGACCAGCCCCGGCCGCAGCACCTTGGTGAACAGCACCTTGCCGCCGTCCTCGCGCAGTCGGACCGTCATCTCGGCGCTGTCGCCGTCGATGTCCACCTCGCCGTAGAACTGGAAGCCCTCGGCGGGCGAGACGTTCGCCACCGTCGGCGCCTTGACGAAGGGCTGCTCGGGGCCGAACGTGCCGTCGAGCTTCACCGCCGGGAAGGCGCCCGCGTTCAGCGGACCGGAGACGAACTCCCAGAACGGCGCGAAGTCCTTGAACGCCGCCCGCGACGGGTCGTAGTGCTGCGCCGAGGTGTAGTGGACGTCCGCCGTCAGCCACACCGTGCCGGTGATCTTCCGGTGCTTGATGTGCCGCAGCAGCTCGGCCATCTGGAGCTCACGGCCGAGCGGGGCGCCCGGGTCGCCCTGCGCGACGGCCTCGAAGTCGGTGGTCCCGTCCGGGACCACCAGGCCCAGCGGCATATCGCAGGCGATGACCTTCCACACCGCGCGCGACCGCGACAGCTCGCGCTTGAGCCACCCCAGCTGCTCGGCGCCGAGGATGCCCTGGGCGTCCTCCGGCTGGCGGTTCGGCGAGTTGGGGTCGCGGTACGTACGGCAGTCCAGCACGAAGACGTCCAGCAGCGGGCCCTGGTGCTGGACCCGGTAGACCCGGCCGCTCGCGTCCGGCCGCAGCGTGCTGATCGGGAAGTACTCGGCGAACGCCTGGCGCGCGCGGGCCGCCAGCACGTTGACGTTCTTCTCGGTGTAGCGGTCGTCGACCAGGATCTCGCCCGGGTACCAGTTGTTGAGCACCTCGTGGTCGTCCCACTGGGTGATGGTCGGCACCTCGGCGTGGAACCGGCGCAGGGCGGGGTCGAGCAGGTTGTACCGGAAGTTGCCCCGGTACTCGTCCAGCGTCTCGGCGACCTTGGTCTTCTCCGGGGTGATGAGGTTGCGCCAGGTGGAGCCGTCGGGCAGCTTGACGGTCTCCGTCATCGGGCCGTCCGCGTAGATGTTGTCGCCGCTGCACAGGAAGAAGTCCGGCTCCCGGCGGCGCATCTCCTCGAAGACGCGGTAGCCGCCGTGGTCCGGGTTGATGCCCCAGCCCTGGCCCGCCAGATCGCCCGACCAGACGAAACGCACGCCCTTACGGCGCTCGGGAACCGTGCGGAACGTGCCGTGCACCGGCTCACTGGTGCGGCGCGGGTCCTCCGGGTCGGCCAGCAACACCCGGTAGTGCACCTGGCTCCCGGCGGGCAGGCCGTGCAGCGCGGTGCGCCCGGTGAAGTCGGTGCCGGGGCCGACCAGCGGGCCGTGCCAGCGCTTGGCCCGCGCGAAGGACTCGGTCGCGGAGGTCTCCACGATCATCCGGGCCGGACGGTCGGAGCGGACCCACACCAGCCCCGACGACCTCGTCACATCGCCCACCTGCACGCCCCACTGGGCGCTCGGACGCCCCGACAGCGCCTGAGCGGGCGCGCCGGACGCGGCCGACGCGGCGGCGGATGCCACGGTGGGCACCGCGAGCGCCGCCGAGGCGGCCGCCGATCCCCGCAATACCGTGCGCCGCCCGATCCCTCTGCCCGATTCCCGCCCCATGGTGCCCTCCGTCGCTCGTAGAACCGCTGTGCTGTTGTGTTTGTTATCGGTGCAAGGTGCCGCTCTTGCGAACGCCCAGTGAATAACGGTGTGGCCGCCCTGAGTAAAGACCCCGGGCGCGTGCGGTACGGAGGCTGATGTAGGGCGGCGGCGGGGCCGTCAGCGGCTGCCGTCCAGGATGACGCGGGCGACCAGCGCGGGATCGTCGTTCATGGGCACATGGCCACAGCCGGGGAGGCGGACCAGCCGGGCGCCGGGGATCACCCGCTTGGCGCGGACGCCCTGGCGGCGCGGCAGCACCCGGTCGCGCGAGCCCCAGGCGATGGTGACCGGGACATCGGGGATGTCGTGGGTGAACAGCCCGGAGCTTCCGGCGGCCAGGGTGGCGCCGAAGCCCACCGCCTCGCGCATCGCCCGCGTCTCGGCGACGACGGCGTCCGGTGAACGCCGCGCGGGCCGCGCGTAGATGGCGCCGGTCAGCGCGGCCCGTCCGGCCGCGCCACGGGCCAGCCACGCCACCATCGGCGGCGGCAGCGCCCGCGCCCCGGCCCGCATCGCGGCCAGCACGCCGAAGGCGTAGCGGCGCTCGGCCTCGGTCCAGAACCGGGCCGGGGACAGCGCGGTGACGGACCGTACGAGTCCGAGCCGGCCCAGCTCCAGGGCGATCAGCCCGCCGAGCGAGTTCCCGGCCACGTCGGGGCGCTTGACCCCGAGGGCCTCGAAGAGCGCGTCGAGCACGGGTATGACGCCGTCGAGGTCGTACGGGATGCCCTCCGGCAGCGCGTCCGACGCCCCGAAGCCGGGCAGGTCCACGGCGATCACATCGCGGTCGACGGCGAGGATGTCCAGCACCGGCTCCCATGCCTGCCAGTGGTGGCCGATGCCGTGCAGCAGCACCAACGGCCGTCCCGCGCCGCGCCGTTCGTGGACGACCCGGGCGGTGCGGGGGCCGCCGGGGGTGGCGACGGAGAAGGAGAGGGACGCGGGCATCGGGTGGCTCCTCACGATCGGCGTTCCGGCAGGCGCAGACGGCGTATGAGACAGCATGTCAGCAAGAGTTACCGGAGGGTAGACCCGATGGCGGACGGCCCGGACCCCGCACGCCGCCGACCGCCAACGCCGCCCACCGCCAATGCCGCCGACCGCGAAGGCCGCCCACCGCCAAATGCCGCCGACCGCGAAGGCCGCCGACGGTCAACGCCGCTACAGCCCGCCCGCGACCCGCAGCACCGCCCCCGTCGTGTACGACGCCTCCGGCGACAGCAGCCACGCCACCGCGCCCGCGATCTCCTCCGGCTCGCCCGGGCGTCCCATCGGCACCCGCCCCTGGACCCGCCACGGCCGCTCGGGGTCGCCCATCCGCGCGTGGATGTCGGTGAGCGTCATCCCGGGCTGGACCGAGTTGACCCGGATCCCCTCCGCGGCCAGCTCCTTCGACAGTCCGACGGTCATCGCGTCGACCGCCGCCTTGCTGGCCGCGTAGTGCACATACTCCCCGGGGCTGCCGGTCGTCGCCGCGCCCGAGGAGATGTTGACGATGGCGCCGCCCTGCCCGCCGTGGCGCGTGGACATCTCGCGCGCCGCGCGCCGGGCGCACAGCAGGGCCCCGGTCACATTGACGTCCACGACGCGTCGCATCACCTCCGGCGAGGTCTCGGTGAAGCGGCCCAACGGCCCCGTGATCCCGGCGTTGTTGACCAGGCCGGTGATCGGGCCCAGCTCCTCGCGCACCCGGTCGAACATCGCCTCGACCTGCTCCGCGTCGCTGGTGTCGGCCTGGACGACCATCGACCGCACACCCTCCGCGCGCACCGCCTCCGCCCACCGCTCCGCCGCGTCCCGCGCGTGCTCGTAGCCGATCGCGACGCCGTGCCCGGCGCGCGCGAGCCGCACCGCCACCGCCGCGCCGATGCCGCGACTGCCCCCCGTTACCACCGTGACCTGGTCCATCCCCATCAGCTCAGCTCAGCTCCCGCCTCGTGACGCGTTCCGCTCCGACGGTCACCGACGATAACCGGTCAGGGATTGGTCTTGACCAAGTACGCACACCGCCTTATGGTCGCATTGATACTGCAACAACCTTTAATAAAGAAGTCGCGCATAACTGTGAAGGCGTGCGCGACCGTCGGCCGTCGGAATCAAGGGGGACAGGGTGGGGACCACGCAGCTGGAATCGGTGCCGGAGCCCAAGTACTGGCATCTGAAGACCGTGCTCAGCGACGCACTCGACTCGGAGTTCGCGGTTGGCGAGATCCTGCCCAACGAGCGCGAGCTGGCCGCCCGCTTCGGCGTCGCCCGCGCCACCCTCCGACAGGCCCTCGAGCAGCTCGAGCTGGAGGGCCGGCTACAGCGCCGCCGCGGCGTCGGCACCACCGTCGCCCCGCCCCGCGTCGGCGTGGCCGTCGGGGACTACGCCCACGGCTGGACCGACACCTCGGGCGAGAACACCTGGCAGACCGTCGACAGCACCGAGGTGGCCCCGCCCGCCGAGGTCGCCCGGCTGCTGGATATCGACCCCGACACCCCGGTCCACCGGGTGCGCCGCACCCGGATGAGCCACGGCCAGCCGCTCGCCGCCGAGCTGCTGTACGTACCGGCCGAGTCCGTCCCCGGCCTCGCCGCCATCGACACCCCCAGCGGGCTGGCCCGCGCCCGCGCCGTGCTGCGCGAGCTGCGCCGGCTGGAGCTCGAGGGCCGTGAGCAAACCGTGGAGCTCGGCTCGGCCCGCGCGGACGACGCCAAGGAGCTCGACCGGCTGCCCGGCGCCCCCGTCCTCCTCGTGACCACCCGCTATGTGGCCCAGGGCCGTACCGCGGCCGTCGCCGTGGCCACCTACCGGGCCGACACCTGCCGGCTCACCTTCGGCGACGCGGGCGAGGAGCTGCTGGCGGGCTGATCCGGGCCTGCCCCGCGTCGTGGGCCTGGCGCATCTATCCGGGCCTGCCCCGCGTCGTGGGCCTGGCGCATCTCGCGGGCCCGGCCCGCGTCGCCTCGCCGCCGCGTGTCGTAGGCCCGTCCCATGTCGTGGGCCCGGCCCGCGTCGCGGGTTCGGCCTATGCCGTAGGCCCGGCCGGCGTCGCCTCGCCGCCGCGTACGCACGCCGAAACCCGAAACGCCCACCCCGCCCCGCCTCCCGCGTCAGCGGCTCGCGCGGCGGGTCGTCACCGTGCTGTCGACCGCGAAGAGCTCCTGCTCCACGTGGTCCAGGGCCAGCCGCAGCGCCCCCGTGGTCACCGCCGCCTCACCGAGCAGCGAGAGCGCGACCTGCGGGGGCCGCAGACAGTAGCGCGCCAGCTCATCGCGCAGCGGGGCCAGCACCCCGTCGAGA
Source organism: Streptomyces javensis (assembly GCF_039525925.1). Lineage (NCBI taxonomy): Bacteria > Bacillati > Actinomycetota > Actinomycetes > Kitasatosporales > Streptomycetaceae > Streptomyces > Streptomyces javensis. Next base: position 12,038 of record NZ_BAAAIF010000089.1, read on the forward strand.
CCGGCGGCCCAGCCGCCCACCACCACGACCTCGGGGTCCAGCGCCAGCACCAGGGCCGCCGTGTCGTGCACCAGCCTGCGGACGAAGCGGTCCACGGCCGCCCGCGCCCGTTCTTCGCCGTCCCTGGCCAGCGCGAAGACATGCGCCACCTGCGCCTCGTCCAGCGGGTTCAGCGGCTCCCCGGTCGTGGAGAGCACCTCCTCCGGGGCGGCCTCCCGGCCCAGCAGGTGCAGCGCCCCGATCTCCCCGGCCGCGCCGCCGAAACCCCGGTGCAGCCGCCCGCCGATCAGCGACCCGGCCCCCGGGCTCAACCCGGCCAGGACGAAGACCACATCGTCGGAACCGGCCGCCGCGCCCTTCCAGTGCTCGGCCACCGCGGCCGTGTTCGCGTCGTTCTCCACCAGCACCGGACAGCGGAAGGACCGCCGCAGCCGCTCGCCCAGGGGCAGTCCGGTCCAGCCGGGGAGCGCGGTGCACAGATGGACGGTGCCGTCGGCCTCGACGACGCCGGGGCTGCCCACCCCGACCGCGCGCAGTGAGAACCGGGCCACCCCGGCGCGGCGCAGCAGATCCGCGACGGTGGTGCGCACCCGCTCCAGCCGCTCGTCCGCGGTCGCCTTCTCCGACACCTCGCGCACGATCGAGCCGAGCGGGCGTCCATCGAGGTCCGACAGGAGCGCGGCCACCCGGTGCGGCCCTATCTCTATGCCCAGCAGGTGCCCGGCCTCGGCGCGGAAGCGGAAGCGGCGCGCGGGGCGTCCCTGGCGGCGTACGCCGCCCTCCTCGGCGGGCACCTCGACCACCAGACCGCTGTCGGCCAGCCCGTCGATCACCCCCTCGACGGTGGGGCGGGACAGCCCGGTCACCCGGGTCAGATCAGTGAGGCTCGCGCTCCCGGCGCAGCCGCCCGCCTCGTCCCGACCACCCCCGGCGGCCGTGCCGGACGCGGTCGCCGCGCGCAACGCGTGCAGGACCACGGCGGAGTTGATGCGTCGCAGCAGAGACGGATCCCCGCCGGTGAGCCGCCCCAACGTCGGCCTCCCTCCCAGTGCGTATCTGCCGGATCGTATCCGCTGGGCGCGGAGGCGGCGAGAGCCGCCTGCCGGCTCGGGCCGCCCAGCCCTCGCGCGGGTCATCTGACGGGCGGCCAGATGTCCGACCTACACGGTTTACTGACAGCATGACCAGTACGGCGGACCATGTGAGCACGATCGATGAGCTGCGCGTGCGGGACTTCCCCGCGCGGCGGACCGCCGACGGACGGGTCGAGAGCGGCCCCGGCTTCCATGTCGCCGACCTCCGCGTCAGCGAGGACTTCTGGGACGCGGATCTGAGCCGGGTCGAGGAGGTGCTGGAGGAGTTCGAGGCCGAGCTGGGCGCGCTGGACCAGGTGCTGACCTTACGGTGGGGCACCCCCGACGTCCTCGATCTGACCGACTCCCTGGAGCGCTCGGCCATGGGCGAGCCGGTCCCGCCCCCGCTGGACACCCTGTGCGGTTACGTACCCGAGCTGCGCGTCTGGCGGGTCGACGGCCGCTGGGTCGGGCTGGGCGTCGGGCAGGGCGACCGCGAGCTGCCGTTCCAGCTGCTGGTGGCGATAGGGGAGGAGGGCACGATATGACATCGTCGGGCTCGGCCGCGTCCGGGGCACGAAACGGCCGGGGTGCCCTGATCGCTTAGGCTCGGTGGATGGCGAAGTATTTCGATGTGCACCCCGAGAACCCACAGCAGCGCACCATCAGCAATGTGGCTGACATGATCCGCTCCGGCGCGCTCATCGCCTACCCGACGGACTCCTGCTTCGCACTGGGATGCCGACTGGGCAATCGTGAAGGCATCGGCCGGATCCGGTCGATCCGGAACCTCGACGAGCGTCACCACTTCACGCTGGTGTGCGAGAACTTCGCGCAGCTGGGCCAGTTCGTGCACGTCGACAAGGACGTGTTCCGCCTGATCAAAGCAGCGACGCCCGGCAGTTACACCTTCATCCTCCCGGCGACGAAGGAGGTGCCGCGGCAGCTGCCGCATCCGAAGAAGAAGACGGTCGGAGTCCGGATTCCCGACCATGCCACCACTCAGGCCCTGCTCGCCGACCTCGGTGAACCGCTGCTCTCGAGCACCCTGCTGCTGCCCGATGAGGACGAGCCGATGACGCAGGGCTGGGAGATCAAAGAACGGCTCGACCACGTGGTGGACGCCGTGGTGGACTCGGGTGACTGCGGCACCGAGCCGACCACGGTCATCGACCTGTCCGGCGGCGAAGCCGAGATCGTACGTCGCGGGGCGGGCGACACAGCACGGTTCGAGTGACCGCGCCGACGGCATCGGCGGCCCTGTAGTGGTAGTCGATCAGCCGTCGGCCTCCGCGGCCGCGCGCAGCCTGCCGTACTCCTCCGCCATGGCGGGCAGCGTCCAGTGCGCGTTGAGGCCGCTCGGATTCGGCAGGGCCCAGATCCGGGTCTCGCCTATGGTCCTCGGCTGCGGCCCGATCTTCGCCTTCTTGTCGCCGAAGGCGACCCGGTAGGCGGTGACCCCCGCCACCGCCAGCCAGCGCGGCCGCAGCCGGAGCACCTTCTCCTCCAGGATCCGGCCGCCCTCCCGGTACTCCTCGTCGCTCAGCTCATCGGCCCGGGCGCTGGCGCGCGCCACTACATTGGTGATGCCGAGCCCATAGCGCACCAGCTCCGACTGCTCGGACGGATCGAGCCGCCGGGGGGTGAACCCCGAGGCGTGGAGGGCGGGCCAGAAGCGGTTGCCGGGGCGGGCGAAGTGGTGGCCGGTGGCGGCCGTCATCAGCCCGGGGTTGATACCGCAGAAGAGGACGCGCAGACCGTCCGCGACCACATCGGGGACGAGGCGGTCGCGGGCGGCCTCCAGCTCGGCGGGGGTCATCGCCCGCGCTCAGAGGATCGAGCCGGGGGTGTACCCGGCGGCCTCCGGGCGCTCCTTGACGATCTCCTCGATCCGGGCGACCACCGCGCCCACCTGATCCGCGGCCGCTCCCGTGAAGGAGAGCTTGTCGTCCATCAGCGCGCCCAACGCGGCCCGGTCCAGCGGGATCCGCTCATCGGCGGCGAGCGAGTCGAGCAGCTCATTGCGCTCGGCGCCCCGCTCGCGCATCGCCAGCGCCGCGGCCACCGCGTGCTCCTTGATCGCCTCATGGGCGACCTCGCGGCCCACCCCGGCCCGTACGGCGCCCATCAGCACCTTCGTGGTGGCGAGGAAGGGAAGGTAGCGGTCCAGCTCACGGGCGATGACGGCGGGGAAGGCGCCGAACTCGTCGAGAACGGTCAGGAAGGTCTCCAGCAGCCCGTCGAAGGCGAAGAACGCGTCCGGCAGCGCGACCCGGCGCACCACCGAGCAGGAGACATCGCCCTCGTTCCACTGGTCGCCCGCCAGCTCGCCGGTCATCGAGGCGTAGCCGCGCAGGATCACCGCGAGGCCGTTCACGCGCTCGCAGGAGCGGGTGTTCATCTTGTGCGGCATCGCGGACGAGCCGACCTGGCCGGGCTTGAAGCCCTCGGTCACCAGCTCGTGCCCGGCCATCAGCCGGATGGTCTTGGCCAGCGAGGACGGGGCCGCGGCCAGCTGCACCAGCGCGGTGACGACGTCGTAGTCCAGCGAGCGCGGATAGACCTGGCCGACGGAGGTGAACGCCTGCCCGAAGCCCAGGTGGGTGGCGATCCGCCGCTCCAGCTCGGCCAGCTTCGCCGCGTCGCCGCCGAGCAGGTCCAGCATGTCCTGCGCGGTGCCGACCGGGCCCTTGATGCCCCGCAGCGGATAGCGGCCCAGCAGGTTCTCCAGCCGCTCGTACGCCACCAGCAGCTCGTCCGCGGCGGTGGCGAACCGCTTGCCGAGCGTGGTGGCCTGCGCCGCGACATTGTGCGACCGCCCGGCCATCACCAGCTCGGCGTGGTCGGCGGCCAGCTTGCCGAGCCGGGCCAGCACCGCCACCGTACGGTCCCGCACCAGCTCCAGGGAGAGCCGGATCTGGAGCTGCTCCACGTTCTCGGTGAGGTCACGGGAGGTCATGCCCTTGTGGACGTGCTCATGGCCGGCGAGGGCGTTGAACTCCTCGATCCGGGCCTTCACATCGTGGCGGGTGACCTTCTCGCGCTCGGCGATCGAGGCCAGGTCCACGGTCTCCAGGACCCGCTCGTAGTCGGCGAGGGCGGCGTCCGGCACCTCGATTCCGAGGTCCTTCTGGGCGCGGAGCACGGCGAGCCACAGCCGCCGCTCCAGCGTCACCTTGTACTCGGGGGACCACAGGACGGCCAGCTCCGTGGAGGCGTAGCGGTTGGCCAGGACGTTCGGAATGCGCGGCTTACCAGTCACGTGCACAGAGTCTACTGGCCGTCCTCGCAGGCCAGACCGGTGGCCGAGGGAGGCCGCCGAAGGGCGGGGAAGCCGGCCTTGCGGATCAGCCCTCGTACGGCAGCAGCTCGGCGCGCTTCGGTGCCCGCCCGTCGCCCGAGGAGCGGCCGGTCAGCCGCCTGCCGATCCACGGCCCGAGGTGCTGGCGGGCGAATCGCACATCCGAGGTGCGGCGGGCCAGCCACCCGACGGGCACCGCGGGCGGCAGCGGCGCGTTCCAGTCCTCCTCCGGCTCCAGGCCCAGCGCCTGCCATACGGCCTCGGCGACCCGCCGGTGCCCCTCGGCGTTCAGATGCAGCCGGTCCTCGTGCCACATCCGGGGGTCCCCGACGGCCTCGGAGGCGTACAGGTCCACGACGGTCGCGTCATGCCGCTCGCCCAGCTCGTCGATGAACGCGAACAGCCGCTCCATCCGGGGGAGGAACCGCTCCAGCACCGGCCCGCGCCGCCCCGGGCTGCGCATCAGCACCAGCTGCTTGCAGCTGGGCGCCAGCCGCTCGACGGCCTCCTCCAGCAGCGCGCACACCCGGTCCACATCGCATTTCGGCCGCAGCACATCGTTCAGCCCGCCGACCAGGGTCACCAGGTCGGCGCCCATGGCCGCCGCCGGGCCCGTCTGCTCCTCGACGATCTGGCCGATGAGCTTGCCGCGTACGGCGAGGTTGGCGTAGCGGAACCCGGGGCTACGGGCCGCGAGCCGCCCGGCGAGCAGATCCGCCCAGCCTCGGTAGGTGCCGTCGGGAAGCGCGTCCGACATTCCCTCGGTGAAGGAGTCGCCGAGGGCGACAAAGCTGCTGTAGGTGATGTTCGTCTGCATGGCTCGGGCGATCCTATCCCGGTGCGTGGGCTGCGTGGACCGCCGAGCGCGAGCATGATGAGCCGCATGGCGATGACCCACATCTACTTCGAGGGCGGAGCGCGGAACGGGACGACCGCCAGCTGGAATGTGGAGCCCGGCGCGGACATCTACGACGACAACATCTTCCGGCCACCCGAGCTGTACCGGCGGACGAACCGCACCAAGGTCATCGGCCGGGTCGAGTACGTGATCTTCCGCTACGACCCGATGGGCACCCGTCCCGGCCCCGGTTCCGGCCCCGGTCCCGGCCCCCGCCGCTGAACCCCGCCGCCGAGGGGCGCGCGGGCCTCCGGCCGGGGTCAGGGTTGGACCGGTTGCACCGCCCGGGGTTCCCCGCGCCGCGCGGCGGGGCAGTCTGGTCGGCGTGGATGCCTTCGAATGCGACCGTACGACCATGGCCATCGTCGCCGCCGCGCTCGCCGACGACGGGGAGGGCGCCGCCGCCCTCCTGGAGCCGCTCGATACCCGCGATGTGTGCCGGGTCGCGGTGCGGCTCGCCGCGATGGCCGCCCATGCGCTGGTGGCGGTGGCCGAGGAGGGCGGCGGTGGCCGGGAGGAGGCGCTGGCCCACTGGCAGGCGTGCATCATCGCCCATGAGTCCAGACAGACCGAGGAATGATCGGCGCCCCCATCCTGCCGGGCTCCCGCCCCCGCGATGACCGGCACGGGCGGGCAGGAGCGCTCAGACGACCAGCTCGCGCAGCACGTCCTCCATGGTCACCAGCCCCTCCAGCCGTCCGTCCGCGGCGATGACCGCCGCGAGATGCGTACGGCTGTCGCGCATCGCGGTGAGCACGTCGTCCAGCGGCGTGAGGGACCGCACCCGGGGGATCGGGCGCAGCTGATCGGGGCGGAACGGCTCATCCCGGGGCCGTGCGTCCAGCGCGTCCTTCACATGCAGATAGCCCAGGATCCGCCCGGAGTCGTCCACCACCGGGAACCGTGAGAAGCCGGTACGCGCCGACAGCCGCTCCAGCTCATCGGGGGTCACCCCGAGCCGCGCCGTGACCACCCGGTCCATGGGCAGCACCACGTCCCGCACCCGTCGCCGGCCCAGCTCCAGCGCGTCCCGCAGCCGCTCGGTGGCGCGGTCGTCCAGCAGCCCGGCCTCGCTGGAGTCCGAGACCATCCGGGCCAGCTCATCGTCGGAGAAGGTGGCCGCGACCTCCCCCTTGGGCTCCACGCGCAGTAGCTTCAGCACCCCGTTCGCCAGGGCGTTCACCCCGAAGATCACCGGACGCAGGGTGCGGGCGAGGGCGACCAGGGGCGGGCCGAGCAGCAGCACGGTGCGCACCGGCTCGGCCAGCGCCACGTTCTTGGGCACCATCTCGCCGAACAGCATGTGCAGATACGTGGCCAGGGTCAGCGCGATCACGAACGAGATCGGATGCACCAGACCCAGCGGCAGACCCACCACATGGAAGAAGGGCTCCAGCAGATGCGCGATGGCCGGTTCCGCCACGGCGCCCAGCACCAGCGTGCACAGCGTGATCCCGAGCTGGGCCGCGGCCAGCAGCGCGGAGAGGTGCTCCAGGCCCCACAGCACGGCCCGGGCCCGCCGGTCGCCCTGCTGGGCATGTGGTTCGATCTGGCTGCGGCGCACCGAGATCAGGGCGAACTCCGCGCCCACGAAGAAGGCGTTGAAGACCAGCGTCAACAGGCCGATCAGCAGTTGGAGGGCGGTCATCGGCCGGTCGCCCCCTCGGCCCCCCGCACCCCGCCGGTCCCGTCGCCCCCGGCGCCGCGCAGCGGCGCCCGCAGCCGGACCCGGGCCGCCCGGTGGCTGGACACCTTCCGTACCTCCACCGACCAGCCCGCCAGCTCGACGGTGTCGCCGACGGCCGGGATCCGGCCCAGCTCGGTGGCGATCAGCCCGGCCAGCGTCTCGTACGGGCCCGGGGGCACCCGCAGCCCGATGCGCTCCAGCTGGTCGACGCGGGCCGCGCCGTCCGCGTCGTACAGCGTATGGCCCTCCGGGTCCCGGCCCATCGGGACCAGCTGGGCGGTCTCATGCGGATCGTGCTCGTCGCGGACCTCGCCGACCACCTCCTCGACGATGTCCTCCAGGGTGACGACCCCGGCCGTACCGCCGTACTCGTCGATCACCACGGCCATGCTGCGCTGGGCCGAGAGCCGGTCCAGCAGCCGGTCCACGGTGAGCGACTCGGGGACGAGCACCGGTTCGCGCATCAGCTCGGACACCGGGCGCCGGGGCCGCTCCTCGGCGGGGACCGCCAGCACGTCCTTGATGTGGACGATGCCGACGACGGTGTCCAGGCTGCCCCGGTAGACGGGGAAGCGGGACAGCCCGGTGGCGCGGGTCGCGTTGGCCACGTCCTCGGCGGTGGCCCGTACGTCCAGCGCCACCACCCGCACCCTCGGGGTCATCACGTTCTCCGCGGTGAGCCCGGCGAGGTTGAGGGTGCGGACGAACAGTTCGGCGGTGTCCTTCTCCAGCGCGCCCTCCTTGGCCGAGTGCCGGGCGAGCGCGATCAGCTCCTGCGGACCGCGCGCGGAGGCCAGCTCCTCGGCGGGCTCCAGGCCCATCCGGCGCACGGTGCGGTTGGCGGTGTTGTTGAGATGGCTGATCAGCGGGCGGAAGACGGAGCTGAAGACGCGCTGCGGGGTGGCCACGGCCTTGGCGACCGGCAGCGGCCGGGAGATCGCCCAGTTCTTGGGCACCAGCTCGCCGACGACCATCAGCACGACGGTCGACAGAAACGTGCCGAGCACCAGCGCGGTCGAGTGGACGGCCGACGGGGGCACGCCGATCGCGGTGAGCGGCCCGGCCAGCAGGGCCGCGACGGACGGCTCGGCCAGCATGCCGACGACCAGATTGGTCACGGTGATGCCGAGCTGCGCCCCGGAGAGCTGGTAGGTGAGGCTCCGCACCGCCTTCAGCGCTCCGGCCGCGCCGCGCTCCCGGCGCCCGGCCGCGCGTTCCAGCTCGCCGCGCTCGACCGTGGTCAGCGAGAACTCCGCCGCGACGAAGGCGCCACAGGCCACCGCCAGGAGGAGCGCCACGGCCAGGAGGAGGACTTCGGTCATCGGTTCACCTCCGTCCGTCCCCATGCTAAAAGGCACCGCACGGCGGCGCCGCGCCCGGGAGGGCCGCGGGGGTCAGGGGCGCAGCGGCTTGACCCAGCGGCTCCACTGCGGCTGCGGCGCATAGCCCGCCGCGCTCCAGGCGTGGTGGGCGAGCTCGTTCTCGTTGAGCACCATCGCGTCCCCGCGCCGTCCGCCCAGGGCCGCGAACCGCTCCTCGGCCGCCGCCAGGAGGGCCGTCGCCACGCCGCTGCGGCGGTGCCCGGGGTGGACGGCCAGCCGGTACAGATGGCAGCGCCAGCCGTCGAAACCGGCGATCACGGTTCCGGCGAGCTCGCCGTCCCGCTCGGCCAGCAGCAGCGACTCCGGGTCGCGGTCGAGCAGCCGGGCCACTCCGTCCCGGTCGTCGCTGATGCTGGTGCCCTCGGCCGCCTCCTTCCAGAAGGTGAGCACGGTGTCGAGGTCGGCGGGGGCCGCGGCCCGTATGCGGAGATCGTTCATGGCCGTATCCCATCATCGGGCGGACCGCGGCGTCGACGGGATTCCGCCGGGTCAGCCGCCGTGCAGCTCCTCGATCACCGGGGCGAACGCCTCCATGTTGTGCTCCAGCACGGTGAAGTACGAGAAGCCGAACCGCTCGCGGTGGGCCCGCAGCTGTTCGGCCATCTCCTTGGCGTCGCCCAGCAGCAGCGCCGGGTGTTCCAGCAGTTGGTCCTCGGTGAGGTCCGGTGCGTACGGGGCCAGCTCACGCGCCTTGGTGCGGCGGTCGTCGGTGGGGCCGACCATCTGGATGAGGTAGTTGAGCTCGATGCCGGTCCCGTCGGACCCCTTCGTCCGCCCCGCCTCGGCGGCGAAGCGGCGGAAGGCGCCGATCCGGCCCTCCAGCGCCTCGGGGCTGATCAGCTGGAGGGTGCCCTGCGGCTTGCCGGCGGGCTGCACCGCGCCGGTGAAGGCCGCGATGTCCGCGTGGCGCGCGGCCAGCCGCAGCAGCCGGTCGCCGTTGCCGCCGAGCAGCAGCGGCGGGCGCGGGGACTGGGTGGACCGCGGCCGGTGCTCGGAATCGCTCAGCAGCCGCTCCAACTCGGCCACGGTGTGCACCAGATGGTCCACCCGCTCCCGTGGCGAGCCGAACGGCAGCCCGGCGCTGTCGTGCTCGGCCTTGACATAGCCGGCGCCCAGGCCGAGCTCCAGCCGGCCGTCGGTGAGCGCGTCGCAGGTGGCCACCTCCCGGGCGAGCAGCGCGGGGTTCCAGAAGCCGGCGTTGAGCACGAAGGTGCCAAGACGCGGGCGTTCGGTCGCCTCGGCGGCGGTGGCCAGCGCCGGGAACGGGGCCGGGTTGCCGAGGTGGTCGGGGACCAGCAGCACGTCATAGCCGAGCTGTTCGGCGTGGCGGCACTTCCCCCGCCATGCCTCGGCCGATTCAAGGGTGAGCAGATTGACTCCGAAGCGGAACGGCCTTGCCATGAGCCCTCCTTGAGCGCGGATACCGCGAACGTATCCGAGATCGGCCCCGTTCGGGACCGATCACCCTCATACCGCTCATCCTCATTCGGCGGCCCGGCCGATCGGGCCCGGTGCCGGGGGGATCAGCCGAGCGGATCGGGGTCGGGGGTGGCGGCGGCCGCGAAGATGTGCATCCGCTCCAGCACCGCCTCGGCCGTGGGCCGCTCCATCCGGTCCACGATCCGGCCGTCGGCGAGGAAGAGCACCAGATCGGAGTGGGCGGCGGCGGTCGGGTCGTGGGTGACCATGACGACCGTCTGACCCAGTTCGTCCACCGCCTCCCGCAGGAAGCGCAGCACCTCGAGGCCCGCCCGTGAGTCCAGGTTGCCGGTGGGCTCGTCCGCGAAGATCAGCTCGGGGCGGGAGGCGAGCGCCCGCGCGCACGCCACCCGCTGCTGCTGTCCGCCGGAGAGCTGGGCGGGCCGGTGCCGGAGCCGGTCCCGCAGCCCGAGGGTGTCGATGACCCGGTCCACCCACTCCTGGTCGGGCTTGTGGCCCGCGATGTCCATGGGCAGGGTGATGTTCTCGGCCGCGTTGAGCGTGGGCAGCAGATTGAACGACTGGAACATAAAGCCGATCCGGTCGCGGCGGAGCTGGGTCAGCTCCTTGTCGCCCAGGCCGGTGATCTCGGTGTCGCCCAGCCAGGCCCGGCCCGACGAGACCGTGTCGAGACCCGCCAGACAGTGCATCAGCGTGGACTTCCCGGAGCCGGACGGGCCCATCACCGCGGTGAACCTGCCCCGTTCGATCTCCACGTCCACCGCGTCCAGCGCGAGCACGGCCGTCTCGCCGCTGCCGTACGCCTTGGTCAGGGACCGGGCCCGGGCCGCCACATGGGCGCCGCCGTCCGCGAACCCGTCCGTCTTCGTTGCCGCCGGTGTGGACACGATGCCTCCCCGTATCGGAACGTCGTGCCCTCGATGGTAGGGATTCGGCCGCCGGTACGCGCGCCCGCGGACACGGGCGTACGGGATTGCGAACGCCGACGGGGAGGCGATCAGGGACCGGAGGGCGCGGACGGGCGGCGCGCGGCGCCGAGCACGCACGGGGACGTCGGCAGCGTCGGGCCCCGGTCGGGGATGCGCAGCCGACGGTGGCCGAGCGGCTCGAAGCCCGCGGCCACGATCTCCGACCGCACCTCGCGCGCCGTATGGCAGCCGCCGAAGACCAGCGGCCACACCGTGCGGTCCAGCGCCCACTGGGTCGTCGCCAGGAACCGCCCCTCGGCCCGGCCGTGCTCGAGGAAGCGCAGCTCACCGCCGGGCCGCAGCACCCGCAGCAGCTCGGCGAGCGCGCGCCGCACATCGCGCACCGAGCACAGCACCAGACAGGCCACCGCCGCGTCGAACCCCTCGCTCTTGACCGGCAGCGCCTCGGCGACGCCCGGCACCACGTCCACCGGCACCCCGGCGCGCAGCCCCGCCCGGGTGGCCAGCCGCCGCAGATGGCGCTCGGGTTCGATGGCGACGACCTCGGAGACGGTCTCGGGGTAGTGCGGGAAGTTCAGCCCGTTGCCCGCGCCGATCTCGATGACCCGGCCGGAGAGCCCGGCCAGCAGCTCGCCGCGCAGCTCGCCAAGACCGGCCCGCTCGTCGGCCACCGGGCTCAGTCTGGCGTAGCAGCGGGCGAAGAGCGGGTGGTGGACGGCGTCACGCGGGGGTGTGCGACGGCATACGGGCATGGGAGCTCCCCCTTGTCCCAGGTGCGGACGGTTTGTCCCGGCCGGGTCCCAGGGATGGACGATGGCCGGTACCGGGAGTCTGCCCAGCCGGGGGGTGTCGCTACGCGGCCAGCCGCGCCGGGTCCCAGGTGCCGCCCAGCCGGGGCGCCAGCCAACCGGGGGCCTGGGCGCGGAATTCGGCGGGCGGCAGGGCGGGGGCGCCCTGGGGGATGGCCCCCAGCAGCGGGACGCCGGAGGACTCCGGCAGATCGGCCACGTTGCAGCGGGAGGCCAGATCCGCGGCGGCGGGCCAGCTGCCGATGACGACACCGGGGCACTCCAGCCCGCGGGCGCGCAGCGCCTCGGTGGTCAGGGTGGTCGCGTTGAGCGTGCCGAGGCCCGCGTGGGCGACGACCAGGACGGGCGCGCCGAGCAGCCGGGCCGCGTCGGCGAGCGTCGCCCCCGTCTCGTCGAACCGTACGAGCAGCCCGCCCGCGCCCTCGACCAGCACCAGATCGTGCTCGGTGGCCAGCTTCCCGGCCGCGTCGGCCACCTCGTGCGGCCGCACCGGCGGCCGTCCGGCGCGGCGGGCGGCGGTGGCGGGGGCCAGCGGCTCGGGGTAGCGGGCGAGTTCGAGCAGGGTCACCGCCCCGGCGAGCCGGGCCACCTCCGCGGCGTCGCCCGGTTCGCCCTCCGCGACACCGGTCTGGGCGGGTTTGAGCACCGCGACCGAGCGGCCGTGCGCGAGCGCGGCGGCGGCGACGGCCGCCGTGCTGACTGTCTTTCCGATCTCCGTTCCCGTACCGGTGACGACCAGGACTGACATCTTCGTTTCCGTTGCCTTTCGCTTTCGTTCGTGCCCCGGGGCGGGCGGTCAGACGGCCGCGGCCGCGGCCGACCGGACCGCCGCGCAGATCCGGGCCAGATCGTGGTCCCCGGTGATGTACGGCGGCATGGTGTACAACAGATCGCGGAACGGGCGCAGCCATACGCCCTCGCGCACCGCGGCCCGCGTCGCCGCCGCCATCGCCGCGTCGTCCATCGGACGGTCCAGCTGGACGACGCCGATCGCGCCGAGCACCCTCACGTCCCGGACGCCCGGCACGGCGGCCGCCTCCGCGAGACCGTCCCGCAGCCCGGTCTCGATCCGCTTGACCTCCTGCCGCCAGTCGTAGGAGAGCAGCAGATCGATCGAGGCGCAGGCCACGGCCGTGGCCAGCGGATTGCCCATGAAGGTCGGGCCGTGGGCGAGCACCGGCACCTCGCCGCGCGAGATGCCCTCCGCCACCCGCGGGGTGCAGAGGGTGGCGGCCAGGGTCAGATAACCCCCGGTCAGCGCCTTGCCCAGACACATCACATCGGGGCACACCCCCGCGTGCTCGGCCGCGAAGAGCGCGCCCGAGCGGCCGAAGCCGGTGGCGATCTCGTCGAACACCAGCAGCACATCGTGCTCGTCGCACGCCTCGCGCAGCACCCGCAGCAGCGCGGGGGAGTGGAACCGCATCCCGCCCGCGCCCTGCACCACCGGCTCCACGATCACCGCGGCCAGCTCATCGGCGTGCCGGGCCACCAGCTCATGGATATGGGCCTGGTACGCCGGGTCGGGGTCCGCGTCGAAGCCGGGCGGCGGCGCGTCCGCGAAGATCTGCTCGGGCAGCACACCGGACCACAGCCGGTGCATCCCGCCCTCCGGGTCGCACACCGCCATCGGCTGCCAGGTGTCGCCGTGGTAGCCGCCGCGCCAGGTGAGCAGCCGCCGCTTGGCGGGGCGGCCGAGGGAGCGCCAGTACTGGAGGCACATCTTCACCGCGACCTCGACCGACACCGAACCGGAGTCGGCGAGGAAGACGTGCTGGAGCGGCTCCGGCGTGATCTCCACCAGCCGGGTGGCCAGCCGGACGGCGGGCTCATGGGTGAGCCCGCCGAACATCACATGGCTCATCCGGTCCAGCTGACCGCGCGCGGCGTCGTTGAGCGCCGGGTGGTTGTAGCCGTGGATGGCGGACCACCACGACGACATCCCGTCCACCAGCTCGCGGACGCCCTCCACCGGCTCGGCCAGCCGCAGCCGGACCCCGGCCGCGGACTCCACGACCAGCGGGTCCTGGCGGCCGGGCATCGGGCCGTACGGATGCCAGACATGCTGCCGGTCCAGCTCCCGCAGCTCGGCCGGGGTCAGCGGCTCAGGCATTGGGCGGCAGATCCGTGCCCGCGCCGCGGCGGCGCACCGCGACCAGGTCGGCGTGGGACTCCCGCGCGCCCGCTGAGGCGGAGACCGTCGCACCGGCCGCCGCCTGGGCGGGCACCGCTTCGGCGGGTACGGCGCCTGCGGGCACGGCGTCGGGGACCGCGTCGGCGGGCGCCGCGTCACCGCACGGGCCGCAGCCGCCGCCCTCCCCGCCGTGGCCGCCGCAGCCGGAACCGGCGGCGGCAGCCGCGTCCGCGCGGTGCGCGGGCAGCGTCGTCGTATCGGTGCCCTCCACCTCGAAGCCCGCGTCGGCGATCATCGCGAGATCGTCCTTGCCCGACTGGCCCTCGGTGGTCAGATAGTCGCCGAGGAAGATCGAGTTCGCCAGGTTCAGGGCCAGCGGCTGGAGCGTCCGCAGATGGATCTCGCGGCCGCCCGCCAGCCGCACCTCGACGTCCGGGCAGACGAACCGCACCATGGCCAGGATCCGCAGACACCGCTGCGGGGTGAGGTTCCAGTCCCCGGCCAGCGGGGTGCCCTCGATCGGGATGAGGAAGTTGACCGGCACCGAGTCCGGGTCCAGCTCGCGCAGCGAGAAGACCACGTCCACCAGGTCCTCGTCCGACTCGCCCATGCCCGCGATCAGCCCGGAGCAGGCGGACATCCCGGCCGCCTGGGCCTGCTGCACGGTCGAGACCCGGTCGGCGTAGGTGTGGGTGGTGGTGATGTCGCCGTACGTCGCCTCGGAGGTGTTGAGGTTGTGGTTGTACGCGTTCGCCCCCGCGTCCCTCAGCCGCTCCGCCTGGCCGTCGGACAGCAGCCCCAGACAGGCGCAGATCTCGACGTCCTGGTGCTCCTCCTTGATGGCGGCGATGGTCTGGGAGACCCGGTCCACATCGCGGTCGGTCGGGCCGCGCCCGCTGGCGACCAGGCACACCCGCTTGGCGCCGCCCGCGACCCCGGCGCCCGCCGCGGCGGCCGCCTGCTCCGGCTTGAGCCAGGTGTACTTGAGGATCCCGGACTTCGAGCCCAGCCGCTGCGAGCAGTACGAGCAGTCCTCGGGGCACAGCCCCGACTTGAGGTTCACCAGATAGTTGAGCTTCACTCGCCGCCCGAACCAGGCGCGGCGCACCTTGCCCGCCGCGGCCACCACATCGAGCAGCTCGTCATCGGAGGTCGCCAGGACGGCGAGCGCCTCTTCGCGGGTGGGCGTCTCGCGCCGCAGCCCCTTCTCCACCAGCGTGTTCAGCAGGTCCATGGCGACGATCCTTTCCTACCCCACCGCCCGCGGCCAAGGAGAGACCGTACAAGACGCGCTGATCGGGGTGTGTGTATTGCCACACCATGACCGGGCATGGACGAGGCTACGTTCTATCCGGACCCGACAGTCGGTGCCGGGACGAGGCCACGGAAGGCGAGGCAGCCGATGCCCCAGGACCGCGACGACGCGTTCGCATGGATCGACGCACAGCGGGAGCGGCGCGACCGGGCGGGGCTGGTGCGCCGGCTCAGCCCCCGCCCCGCCGACTCCCCGCTGCTCGATCTGGCCAGCAACGACTACCTCGGGCTGGCCCGGCATCCGGAGGTGACGGCCGTCGCGGCCGCGGCGGCGCACCGCTGGGGCGCGGGGTCGACCGGCTCGCGCCTGGTCACCGGCTCCACCGAGCTGCACACCACGCTGGAGCGGGAGCTCGCCGAATTCTGCGGATTCGAGGCGGCCCTGGTGTTCTCCTCCGGTTACGCGGCCAATCTGGCCGCCGTCTCCGCCCTGAGCGGCCGGGACGCCCTGGTCGTCTCCGACGCGGACAATCACGCCTCGCTCATCGACGGCTGCCGGCTCTCCCGGGCCGAGATCGCCGTCGTCCCGCACGCCGACCCGGACGCCGTGGGCAAGGCGCTGGACGCGGACGAGGCGGACGAGGCGCATGCGGGAGAGGCGAGGGCGGGGGAGGCGCGGCGGCGCGCCCTCGTCGTCAGCGACGCGGTCTTCTCCGTCGACGGTGACGCCGCTCCGCTGGCCGCCCTCGCCGCTGTCGCCCGGCCGTACGGCGCGGCCCTGGTGGTGGACGAGGCGCACGGCCTGGGGGTGCTCGGCGAGGGCGGGCGGGGCGCGGTGCACGGGGCCGGGCTCGCGGGCGCGCCGGACGTGGTGGTCACGGCCACCCTCTCCAAGTCGCTGGGCAGCCAGGGCGGGGCGGTGCTGGGGCCCGCCCGGGTCATCGAGCATCTGGTGAACTCCGCACGGACGTTCATCTTCGACACCGGGCTCAACCCGGCGGCCGTGGGCGCCGCCCTGGCGAGCCTGCGGCTGCTGCGCCGGGAGCCGGAGCGCGCCGCCCGCGTCCGTACGGTCGCCATGGGCCTGTACGGGCGGCTGACCGCCGCCGGTCTCGCCGCGGTGCGGCCGGACGCGTCGGTGGTGTCGGTGCGGGCCCCGTCGCCGGAGCAGGCGGTGCGCTGGGCCGCGGATTGCCGCGCGGCCGGGCTGATGGTGGGGTGCTTCCGCCCGCCGTCCGTCCCGGACGGAGTCTCCCGGCTGCGGCTGACCGCGCGCGGGGACCTGACGGAGGAGCAGGTCGAGGCGGCGGTCGACGTGATCGTGAGGACCGCGCCGACCGCCTGATGGCGTAACTACGGGAGGGTGAGCGGATCAGCTCACCGGCGGAAGGGATACTTCACTGACGGATCAGCTTCCGGTTCCGGCCGAGCGGGAGATGCCGGAGCCGGGGCCGTCGCCCTTGATTCCCTCGAGGAAGGAGACCCAGGTCGACGGGGTGAACAGCAGGACGGGACCCGCCGTGTTCTTCGAATCGCGCACGCCGAGCCGGTCGGGCCCCAGCAGGGCCGCCTCGACGCAGTTGTTCATTCCGACGCTGTAGCTGCTGCGCAGCCAGTCGACGGAGTTGGCGGACATTTTGGACATGGTGCCCCCTCAGGCGCCGCCCCCGATTTTGTTGATGAAGGACAACGATTCCTCAGGTGTCAGGGCGTGTGCGCGCAGTACTTCGAACGCGGCGCTGTACGCCCGGAGGTCTTCTTTCCGCTCCAGATAGAGGCTACTCGTCAAGTGGTCGAGAACTACTACGTCCAGGTCACTAATGTGCGGAAAAGAGAAAATAATGAAAGGACCTGTCATACCAATGGGCATTCCGATAGAGAATGGCAGCACCTGGAGCTGCACCTGAGGCAATGCGCAGAGTTCGGCCAGATGGCGCAATTGCGCCGTCATCACTCCGGGCCCGCCCACCTCACGCCGCAGCGCCGCCTCGTCGAGCACCGCGTGCAGCCGCAGCGGCCGCTCGCCGTGCAGCACCGACTGGCGCGCGATCCGCACCTCGACCAGCGAGTCCACCTGCGGCCCCGGCAGATCCGGGAGCGCCGCGAGGGTCACCGCCCGGGCGTAGTCCGGGGTCTGCAACAGACCCGGCACCACCGTGGTCTCCAGCGTGTACGCGTCCGAAGCCTCCGCCTCCAGGCTGATGAAGTCCCGGTAGGCGGGCGGCAGCAGATCGCGGTACGCGTACCACCAGCCGCGCCGTGACCCCTCCGGATCCGAGGCGCCCCCACGGCACAGCGCCTCCAGCAGGGCGCGCAGCTCCGGGTCGGCGACCTGGTAGACCTCCAGCAGCCGTGCCACGTCCGAGGGCTTGGCGCCGCTCCGTCCGGTCTCGATCCGGCTCACCTTCGACTGGTGCCAGCCCAGCTGGTCGGCGACCTCACCGCTGGTGAGCCCGGCCAGATCGCGCTGGCGGCGCAGTTCCGCACCGAGCTTGCGGCGACGCACCGCCGGGCCGTATCGCATCAGTTCTCCCTCCCGCCTTCCTTTTGGCGCGTCACCCACGGCGCGTGTCGCACCAGTGGCCCAGTGTGCCTTCCAAATCCGGTCTTCCGTAGCAGAGTTCACCGCTTTGGGCGACAGATATATGCATAACTCGGTGGATCGCCCCCGTTACAGAGGCCATTGGTGGCACTCTGACGCGTAGAGCCGTCGGGGCAGCCCACGACTTCACCGGCTTCGTCAGTCCACCCTCGAAACGCGTCCGCAGCCGCGCCCCGGCCGGAAAGGGACAGGCCGTCATGGCAGACCATCAGGAAGCATCCGTCACTCTGCCGAGCGCACCGGCGTCGGTTCCCACGGCACGCGCCTATGTCACGGACGTGCTCGCCGAATGGGGGCTCGGGGCGGGAGCGGAGGCCGCCGACACCGTGCGGCTGATCGTCTCCGAGCTCGCCACCAACGCCGTGGAGCACACCGTGGGCCAGTCGCCCACCTTCACCGTGGACCTGCGGCTCGACCGCGAGCAGCGACTGGAGATCGGGGTCACCGACAGCCATCCGAAATGGCCCAGGTGGCTGCCGCTCGCCACCCAGCAGGACAGCGGGCGCGGAATGGTCATCGTCCGCTGTCTGGCCGCGGAGTCGGGCGGCGAGGTGTTCGTCACCCCGACCGCGGACGGCGGCAAGACCGTCTGGATCGCCCTGCCGTGGACCGTCCCGGTCCGCTGAACGGCCGGACCGCCCCGTCCGCCGGGCCCGGCCGGACCGCCCCGGTCCGCCCGAACCGCTCACAGCACGCGCTGGGCCTCCCCCTCCGAGACCCGCGCCTCGGCCAGCTGGCGGATCCGGGTGTGGACCCGCCCGGCGGCCGGACTGATCAGATAGTGCGGCATGTCGCCGCGTTCGATCACCCCGTACCGGCTCGTGCCCATCAGATATGAGGAATACAGGATCAGCCCGCCCGGCCCGCGCATGTCGATGGTCAGCGCCGAGAAGCCGGGGAACCCCTCCGTCTGGTAGACCCGCAGGCCGTCGGCCTCCGCCCCGTACCGCTCCTTGAAACGGCCGAACCGCTCCAGCGAATCCTTGATCTTCCGCGTCATGTCCTCCTGGTACTGGCGGGAGAGCGTGGCCGCCGCGTCCGAGGACGGATCCAGCAGATAGCAGTGGTACGTGCCGCCCCGGCGCAGCAGCCCGAGGACCGCGTCCCGGAAGCGGGCCGGGCGCTCGGTGGTGACCAGCCGACCGGAGGTGGTGCGCAGCGCCGTCCCCATGTCCAGGACCTCCGCGGCCGCCGCGTCCAGCAGCCGCGCCTTCTCCTGGGGGCTCGGCCGCTCCGGATACGCGTGCACCGGGGCGCCGTCCGCCAGCCCCCGGCCCGCCAGCCACGCCTTGGCCGCCCCGTCCGGCCCGCCGTCGCCCGCCATCAGATAGACGTCCTTGCCCTCATGGCTTCCCACATGGGCGAACAGCTCCGCATACGGCCCCGCGGTGCGGTACACATCCTCCGAGACCGCCAGGCAGTCCGGCGGAGTGGCCTTCTCCAGATGCGCGGCCAGATTGATGTCGGGGGAGTGGATGGCGCCGGTCCGGCCCTCGCCGGTGTGCCGTATCGCCCCCTTGTGCAGCGCCATCCGCACATGCAGCTCGCCGTCCACGCCCGCCTGGGCGAACTCGTCCCGCAGATGGCGCAGATCGAGGGTGAGAAAGGTGCGGGCCGCCTCCAGCGCGACATCGCGGGCCACGCTCTCGCGGTCGTCGTGGACCGCGAAGAAGCCCCCGTCGCCGCGCCAGCTCCATAAGTCGCCCCGGGCGCAGCGGTGCTGGGCGGAGAACTGCTCGATCCGCGCGCGCATCCGCTCGCGCAGCAGATCGAAGGCGTGGGCGGCGCGGTCCCTGGGGTTCGAGCGGACGATCGTCGAATACCCGGAGGTGTCGACGAAGAGCAGATACACCTGGTCGTAGGTCCGGTCCGCCTGGAAGGGCTCGCTCATGACGGCACCACACCGCGCTCGACGGCGCTGCGCTCCACACAGAACTCATTGCCCTCGATATCGGACATCACCACCCACCCCAGCCCGTCCTCCGTGCGCCGGTCGTCCACCACGCGCGCGCCGAACCCGACCAGCCGCTCCACCTCGGCGTCCCGGGTGCCCGACGGCGGCTGGATGTCCAGGTGCACGCGGTTCTTGACGGTCTTGGCGTCCGGGACCCGCAGGAACAGCAGCCCCGGCACCCCGGGCTGCCCCGGGCTGATCAGCGCCCATTCGCCGTCCGGATCGGAGTCCTCCAGCGGGTAGCCGGTCAGCCGGGACCAGAACCGCGCGAGGGTGTGCGGATCATGGGCGTCGAAGGTGATGTGCCGGACCGGGTTGAGATACGCCATGCCGATGCCTCCGGTGGTCGACGGGGCCGGTCCACGGCGGTGTCCCGGCCCCGTCAACCTACCCACGGCCACTGACGCCTACGGCGGGTCAGCGGACATGTCCGTACCAGACCTTCTTGGTCCAGATCCGCTCCAGCCGCACCACCTGACCGGTCTTGGGGGCGTGCCACAGGCGCCCGCCGCCCGCGTACACCCCGACGTGGTACACCCCGCTGCCGGAGTGGAAGAAGACCAGGTCACCGCCCTTGCGGGAGGATGCCTTGATATGGCGGGTCCGGTTGTACTGGGCGGCCGCGGTGCGTGGCAGCCGCTTCCCGGCCCGCTTGTAGGCGTACTGCGTCAGCCCGGAGCAGTCGAAGCGCTTCGGCCCCGCCGCGCCGTACTTGTACGGTGCGCCCTTCTTGGCGGCCGCGATCCGCAGCGCCTTGGCGGCGACGGTCGCGGCCTCGGCCTCCGGTGGACAGCCCGGCGTCGCCACGGTGCCGCCCACGGCGGCGACGGTGAGGGCGGAGACGGCGCTCGCTCGGGAGAACATCCTGGGGATACGTATGTGCGCAGACATCACACGGAACCCTTCGTGAGCCGACCCCGCCCCGGTGCGGTGGCGGGGTCCTGTCGTCACCAGGGATGGTCACGCAGACGCGGCGCCGGTTCCGACCCGGGAGGGCGCGGTGTGACGGTGGTCACTGCGGGGCCGTTCGGGTGGTGCCGACCGTCCCGTCATACGTCCATGACCTGCCCGAACGGCCGTGCTACGGCGTGCTGGGGCGGGCGGTGGAACGGACCCGGGGCGGCGGCGGGGCGCAAGCCGATCCCGCCCGGAGCACCGGAATCCCGCTCCGCTGTTCGGGTGACGGGGCCGATCGTGACGAGCCCGGTCATCAGGCCCGCAGCGCCGGGGGCAGCGTGACGCGCTCGGCGCGCCGCTCCCCGTCCAGCACCCGCAGCGCCCGGGCCAGGGTCGCGGTGTGCAGCTCGCTCTCCCCGCGCTCATGCATCAGCGTCAGCGCGTCCCGCAGCGCGGTGGCCTTCCCCACCAGCGCCTGGGCGGCCCGCAGGCTGCCGTAGGTGTCACGGCCGCGGGCCGGATTGATCCGGCCCAGCAGATCGACCACCTCCAGATAGCCGTCGATCACGTTCCCCTCCGCGCGGGTGAGCGCGGGCAGCGGGGGCAGCTCCGGTGGCAGCACCGCGCTCACCTCGTCCGCGGCGGCGGGCCCGGCCGCTTACGGCTCTGGGTGACCTCGTCCACCAGCCCGTAGGCCCTCGCGCCCTCGGCGTCGAAGATCTTGTCGCGGTCGATGTCGGCCCGGATCCGCTCGGCGCTCCGGCCGGTGTGCCGGACCAGCATCTCCTCGAGCATCTCCTGGGTGCGCCGCAGCTCATTGGCCTGGATCTCCAGATCCGAGGTGGTGCCCTCGACCGGCTCGCCGAACGCGGCCTGGTGGATGAGGATCCGCGCGCCCGGCAGGGCCAGGCGCTTGCCCGGGGTGCCGGCGGCCAGCAGCACGGCGGCCGCCGAGGCGGCCTGGCCCAGGCAGACCGTCTCGATGTCGCAGGAGACGAAGTGCATGGTGTCGTAGACCGCCGTCATGGCCCCGAACGAGCCGCCGGGCGAGTTGATGTAGAGCGAGATGTCCTGGTCGGGCGCGGCGTGCTCCAAGTGGATCAGCTGCGCGATCACATCGTTGGCGGCGGTGTCGTCGATCGGGGTGCCGAGGAAGACGATGCGCTCGGAGAGCAGCTTGGAGTACGGGTCCATGGTGTGCGTCCCCGAACTGGTGCGCTCGGTGAACTCGGGCAGGACATAGCGCGCGGTCGGTCGTTCCATCGCGTCACCTCTCGGCGTCGTCGTCAGCGGTGTCGTTGGCTCCGCAAAAAATGTACAGGACGTACATCCGGATATGATGGGAGCATGGCTTACGAGATTCCGGTGACGCAAGCCCGTGCAGAGCTCGCGGAGCTGATCAACCGCGTGGTGTACGGCGGCGAGAGGGTGGTCGTCACGCGCCACGGGAAGCCGCTTGTCGCCCTGGTGTCCGCCGCGGACCTGCGGCGACTCGAGGAGATCGAGACGGGCGGGGAGGAGCAGGTGATCAGCACCGTGTCGTCGATGCGCCCCACCTCGTCCGCTCCGGGCGAACGGCGGCGCTTCGGCATCGCGGCGGAACACCGCGGCCCGGACGCCGGGGATCGGCGTCCGGGCCGCGAGGAGTGACGGACGGAACCGGACCGGCTCGGCGCCGGTCCGGTGTGGGGGTGCTCGTCAGGAGCTGAGCGTCCAGATCGCGTTGGCGATGGCGTCGGTGTTCAGGTCCAGCGCCTTGTCGTCGATGTTCGACGTCTTGTCGCATGCGGAGTGGTAGCACGGGTCGAACGCCTCGCCCGCCTTGCCGCCCCACTGGTCGGCCTGCTCCTGGCTCATGGTGGCCTCGGCACCGGTGAACAGGCCGCCGACCCGCACGCCCGCGTCCTTGAACGGGGCGTGGTCCGAGCGGCCGTCGCCCTCGGTCTCCTTCTCGGTCGCGATGTCCTTCGCCGCGTACCAGTCCTTGAAGACCTTCTCCAGCTCCGGGTCGTCGTCATAGACGAAGTAGCCCGGGTTGGGGGAGCCGAGCATGTCGAAGTTGAGGTAGGAGTCGATCTTCGACTTGTCGGCGGCCGCCAGGCTGTCGACGTAGTGCGTCGACCCGACCATGCCGTCCTCCTCGTCGCCCCACCAGGCGAACCGCAGGTGCTTGGAGGGCTGGAGGTCGGCCTTGGCCACGGCGAGCGCGACCTCGAGGATCGCGGCCGAGCCGGAACCGTTGTCGTTGATGCCGGGGCCGGCCTCGACCGAGTCGAGATGGGAACCGGCCATCACGACCTTGTCGTCGGCGCCGCCCTTCCAGTCGGCGATGAGGTTGTAGCCCTTCTTGCCGCCGGAGGTGAACTCCTGGACGGAGGTGGTGAATCCGGCCTCGTCCAGCTTGCCCTTGATGAAGTCCAGGGACTTCTGGTAGCCGGGCTCGCCATGGGCGCGGTTGCCGCCGTTGGCGTCCGCGATGGACTGTAGCTCGCCCAGATCGGCCTTGACGGCCGCGACGTCCACGTCGGGGGCGGCTGCCTTGGTGTCGACGGTGGCCTCGGCGCCGGAGGCGCCGCTCAGCAGGGCCGCGGCGAGCGCGGCACCGGTTGCCGCCGCGAGGCTTCCGCGGCGAATTGACGCTATTCGCTTCACAGTTGGGCTCCGTTGTGATGTGGGGGGTTGGAGCGGAGCAGGTGAATCATGGTGTTGCGGTGATGAGAATCGGGGCTATGCGGTGGGGCCGTCAAGTGCGATAGCCGGACGTACGGGTCCGCCGAGCGGATGTCGGGCGGTGGCCGAGGGGGGTACCGGAACCTGACCGTGGCTCATGAGACCGTCTTGACCAGCGTCGATCGGATTGATCAGGGTTACTCGGTCATTGGCTCAGTTAACGCCGACGAAACGCCCCGGAACTAGCCTGCGAAGGCCGGACGCAAGTCGCCCGGAACCGTGCGGAGCGGGTGATTTCCGCCGGATCAGGGCTTCCGCGGGACGAGGGCGAGAATGAGGTGGGAAGCGTGCGTTTGACCCCGCATGAGCAGGAACGTCTGCTCATCCATGTGGCCGCCGACGTGGCCGAGAAGCGACGTGCCCGGGGCGTGCTCCTCAACCACCCCGAGGCGACGGCGCTGATCACCGCCCACATCCTGGAGGGCGCCCGGGACGGCCGCGGTGTGGCCGAGCTTATGGCCTCCGGCCGCCGGGTGCTCACCCGCGACGAGGTGATGGAGGGCGTTCCCGAGATGCTCCAGGACGTGCAGGTCGAGGCCACCTTCCCCGACGGCACCAAGCTGGTCACCGTCCATCAGCCGATAGCCTGACGGGGGCGTTTCCATGATCCCCGGAGAGATCCTGCACGCCGATGAGCCGGTGCGCCTCAACGAGGGGCGGCCGGTCACCCGGCTCACCGTGCTCAACGCCGCCGACCGGCCCGTCCAGGTCGGCTCCCACTACCACTTCGCCGAGGCCAACCCCGGCCTCGACTTCGACCGCGCCGCCGCCCGCGGCAAGCGGCTGAACATCGCCGCGGGCACCGCCGTGCGCTTCGAACCGGGCATCCCCGTCGAGGTCGCCCTGATCCCGATCGCGGGGGAGCGGATCGTGCCGGGGCTGCGCGGGGAGACGGGAGGAGCGCTCGATGACCGCTGAACTGGACCGTGCCGCGTACGCCGATCTCTTCGGCCCCACCACGGGGGACCGCATCCGGCTCGCCGACACCGACCTCTTGATCGAGATCGAGGAGGACCGCTGCGGCGGGCCCGGCCGGGCCGGGGACGAGGCGGTCTTCGGCGGCGGCAAGGTGATCCGCGAATCCATGGGCCAGTCCCGGGCCACCCGTGCCGAGGGCGCCCCCGACACCGTGATCACCGGGGCCGTCGTGCTCGACCACTGGGGCGTCGTCAAGGCGGACATCGGCCTGCGTGACGGCCGTATCACCGGGATCGGCAAGGCCGGGAACCCCGACACCATGGACGGCGTCCACCCCGACCTCGTCATCGGGCCCGAGACCGAGGTCATCGCGGGCAACGGCAGGATCCTCACCGCGGGCGCCATCGACGCCCACGTTCACTTCATCTCGCCGACCCTCGTCGACCAGGCGCTCTGCTCCGGGATCACCACCCTCGTCGGCGGCGGCACCGGACCCGCCGAGGGCACCAAGGCGACCACCATCACCCCCGGCCCCTGGCATCTGGCGCGGATGTTCGAGGCGCTGGAGGGATTTCCGGTCAACATCGGGCTGCTCGGCAAGGGCAACACCGTGTCGGGTGAGGCGATGTGGTCCCAACTGCGCGGCGGGGCGCTCGGGTTCAAGATCCATGAGGACTGGGGGGCGACCCCCGCCGCCATCGACGCCTGCCTCGGCGTCTGCGAGGAGAGCGGCGCCCAGCTCGCCATCCACACCGACACCCTCAACGAGGCGGGCTTCGTCGGCGACACCCTCGCCGCCATCGCCGGGCGCACCCTTCACGCGTACCACACCGAGGGCGCGGGCGGCGGGCACGCGCCCGACATCATCACCGTGGTCTCCCAGCCGAACGTGCTGCCCAGCTCCACCAATCCGACGCGGCCGCACACCGTCAACACCGTCGAGGAGCACCTCGACATGCTGATGGTCTGCCACCATCTGAACCCGGCCGTCCCCGAGGACCTCGCCTTCGCCGAGTCCCGCATCCGGCCCAGCACCATCGCCGCCGAGGATGTGCTGCACGACCTGGGCGCGATCTCGATCATCTCCTCCGACTCCCAGGCCATGGGGCGGATCGGTGAGGTGGTGCTGCGCACCTGGCAGACCGCGCATGTGATGAAGCGACGGCGCGGGGCGTTGGCCGGGGACGGCCGCGCCGACAACCACCGGGCGCGTCGCTATGTCGCCAAATACACCATCAACCCGGCGGTGGCGCAGGGCCTCGACGGGGAGATCGGCTCGGTGGAGTCCGGGAAGCTGGCCGACCTGGTGCTCTGGGACCCGGCGTTCTTCGGCGTCAAACCGCACCTGGTCATCAAGGGCGGCCAGATCGCGTATGCGCAGATGGGCGACGCCAACGCCTCCATCCCGACCCCGCAGCCGGTCCTGCCGCGCCCCATGTTCGGCGCGCTCGGCCGCGCGGCGGCCAGGGGCTCGGTCAACTTCGTGACCCAGGCCGCCCTGGACGACGGCCTGGCGGACCGGCTGGACCTCCACAAGCGGTTCGTCCCGATCCGCGGTACGCGGGGGGTGACCAAGGCGGACATGCGGGAGAACGACGCACTGCCGCGGGTCGAGGTCGACCCCGACACGTTCACGGTGACGATCGACGGTGAGGCCGTCGAACCGGCTCCGGCGACGGAACTTCCCATGGCCCAGCGGTACTTCCTCTTCTGACCGGACCGGACCGTCATGCCCATGAACGAGACGCCGACGCCTCCCCGGGACGCCCACGGCCCGGCCGCGGGTGGCCCGCCGGCGGGCCTTTCCCCACCCCGCCCCTCCCCACAACCAGGGGGCTCCGCCCCCCGCACCCCCGGCGCCCTGCCGCCGACCACGCCGGACCGAGCCCGCCCACGGCCGCCCGCGAACGAAGCCCCTGGCGGGGCTCGGGGTGATGGGCCTGGTGGGGGCGGCGCTTCCGTTCCCCGGGGCTCGGGTGGGCCGTCGTCGGGTGGGCCGGGTTGGGCCTGTTCGGGGGCGGGGGACACGCCCTTTGGCGGGGTCCGGGGTGATGCCCCTGGTGGGGGCGGCGCTTCCGTGCGTCCCGATGCGCCGCCGCCGGGCGGGCCGGGGCGGGCTGGTCCGGGGGTGGAGGACGTGGCCGTAGGGCCTGCGTTGGGTGTTGGGGCGCGGGTCGTGCGGACGGGGCCCGGTGGGGTCGGGGCGTTGCTTGTTCTTGCCGATGGGCGGTTTCCCGCCGGAGGCCACGCGCATTCCGGTGGTGCCGAGGCCGCCGTCGCGGCGGGGCGAATCCGTGACGTGGCCTCCCTGGAGGCGTTCTGCCGGGGACGGCTGCACACCGCTGGGCTCACCGCGGCCGGGCT
>NZ_BAAAIF010000090.1:0-35817 GCF_039525925.1 Streptomyces javensis
CATCAGGTACCAAACGCATCAGCAATCTCCGCACCACCACAACCCCGTGCCGCGAAAATTAGCAGATACCAGTGCATTCAAGGTGAAAACGACCTCTAAGTGCGTGTTTCTGATCCCCGATGCCGCTTGATCTTGAGGCTTCGTTGCTACCAGGAGGTGCGTGGCGGGACATGTGGCCGAAGTGCTGCTGGACTGCGCGTATCTCCCCATGCCACGTTCGAAGCCGCGGGGGAACCGGCTACGGGGGGCTGGGAATGCTGGTGACGGAGTTCAGTACAGAGGTCGTGGCGGCGCCGGAGCGGTTCGCGCTGTTCGAGGAAATCGCAGCAGATTCGCACCTACGCACTCGGCTGCGCAGCAACGACATGGACGACTTCAGAGCCAAGATGCAGGTCCTGGAGTTGGGGGAGTTACAGGTGTCCGCGCTGTCCTTCCCGTATATGGAGATCGCGCGGACAGCGAAGGTGATCCGGCAGTCCGACCCCGAGGTGTACATGATCAATTACATGGTCGGTGGAGGGGGAGCTTTTTCCCAGGCCGGGAATGACACGACGTTCCATGCGGGCGACCTCATGGTGCTGGACAGCAGTCATCCCTTCGATGCCCACCGCCATGCCCTCCAGGACAGCTGTTCGCAACTGATTGTGCAGCTTCCTCGCAAGCTGCTGCCGCTGCCGGAGAAGACGGTGCAGGGTTTGCTCGCTGTCTCGATCAGCGGGCGCCATGGCATGGGCGGGGTGCTCGCCCGCTGGCTCACCGACCTCAACGCACGCGCCCACGAATTCACCCCAGCCGACATCCCCACCCTCACCTCGGTCACCCTGGACCTCCTGGCATCTGTGATCGCCCGTTGCCTGGAGGCCGAGGAGTCACTGACCTCGGAGACCCGCAAGACCGCCCTGCGGGCCAGAATCAACGCATTCGTCGAACAGCACCTCGCCGACCCGGCCATGACCCCCCAGACGATCGCGGACGCCCACCACATCTCCCTGCGCCATCTCCAGCAGCTGCTCGCCGAAGACGACACATCGCCTGCGGCCTGGATACGCCACCGCCGTCTGGAACGCTGCCGCCTCGACCTGACCAACCCCCGACTGAACACCCGCCCCATCCAGGCCATCGCCGAACGCTGGGGCTTCACCAACCCGACCCACTTCAGCCGCCTGTTCAGGGCCACCTACGGGACACCGCCACGGGACTACAGACACCTGCCGCCCATAGTGTGCGCGAATCGGCAACAACCCTGCGCGGAATGACAAGGCCCAGTGCTGTCCCGCTCGCCATCCTGGATGCCAGGCTCTGATCAGACGGCCCGTCGGCAAACACCGCCCTGTTGTGTGCTATGACAGAGGAGTCACATGCGCAAGAAGATCGCAACGATGGCAGTGGCCGGGGGTGCCGCCCTGGCGCTCACGGCCCCCCTGGCTAGTACGGCCCAAGCGGCCCCGGCCAGCAACATCACCCGCACAAGCGCCTGCGCTAAGTTCACCGGCAACTACACCTACTGGAGCGTCGGCTCCTGGTACGGCTACAAGCTGACCGGCAGCATCACACGAACGTGTGCAGGGAGCGGGTTTCACACGCTCTGGATAACCGGCGACACGAACTCGGGCACCGGTTATTACCAGGACGGAGGCATCTACTACCTGGACTACGGAGGCCAGTCCAAGGACATCAGGCCTTACGGTGAGAGCGGCGGCGTCAAGAACATCCGCATCGCGCTCACCGACAGCGTTGGCTGAGACGCCCACCGAGCTGCACTCGCCAGGGCTCGTCGCCGAAAAGCGCGGCCGCCGCCGCAGCTGACGACTGGCAGCCACAACCAGCAGGCCCCCGCCCAACTCCGGGCGGGGGCCTCGTCTGGCCTCGGGACTGGTAGGCCCGCATCAGAACGGCGACGGGCTCCGGCAGCGGGGACGGCGGGTCGCCCAACTGGACGGTGACGGTCGTCTCGTCGTCGGTGGGTGACTGTCTCAGCGAAGGCTGAGCTTGTTCTTTAACCTTTCAACCGTTGCAAGGCGATGAGCGTCTTCTCGCGGCGGACGGTTTTGCCCACGTCGTAGCGGGGTGCCCGGTGCCTGTTCCTGGTGCCGGGTGGTCGTCCCGGGCCAGGCCGATGGGGTTTCGGTGCTCTGGCGGGACAGGGTATGTGCTGGCGGAGGTTCCGAAACGTCCGGCGGACCCGGGCCGGGGTGAGCCGACCGGGGGCGGCTGGCCTCTCCCATGGGTGCCGCAGGTCCTGGGCCAGTGGGCGGGCGAGCCGGAGCTGGGTGTAGGCAGCGATGATCAACCAGGTCCATCGGTCGGCCGCTTCCGGCTCCCGCAGCCGGGGTTTGGCCCAGCCCAGCGTCTGCTTGAACAACCGGAACGTGTGCCCCAGGTCGAAGCGCGTGCCCGGCGCCAGCAGATCCGTCACCAGCAGCAGATACGCGTGGAGCTTGGCGACGTGGGCCCGCTCCAGGGTGTTCGGTGGAGCTCGGACAGGGCCTGCCGGGCCAGTTCGGCGGCCCGACGAACACCCCGGGCGCGGTCGGCGGGTGTGCCCGCGTCCGGTCCGACCGCGCGGGCGAGTGCGCCCAGCAGTCGGATACCGACCGGATCCAGCTGCATTTCGGTCAGCCCCACCCCGATGTCCCGCTCCGGTTCGGAGCCGTACAGCTCCGTGAACAGCCACACCAGCAGACGGGTGAACCGCGCGGTGCTGGGGAGGAGGCCAGGGACACCAGACCATGGACGGCGTCGGCGACCGGATCGACGGGCGGTCGCGCCAGCGAGCGGCCGATCCGCCGCCGCACCGCCGCAGTGGTCTCGTGGAAGTCCGGGTTCATCGGGGCCAACGCGAGTCGCTCGACGACCTCCCGGGCCTCAGTCAGATCCGCCCGCGGCGGCTCAGGTGTTACGGCAACGGCCCCGCCCAGCAGCAGGCCGACCAGCACCGTCCGGGACTCCACTGCCGGCAGGTGGTCGACCGGCAGGGCACGGTCGGCCCAGCGCAGGTGGCGCAGCGCAGGTGGCGCAGCGCCGTCTCCCGTTCCCCGGGGTCCGCGTCGCCGTCGTGGGTGCAGCGCAGCCCGAGCAGAGCTCCAAGTTGGGGCACGACGAACGTCCGGGCCGGATGGTCCGCCGGCAGCAGCCCCCTCGATGTCGGTCAGCCGGTCGATCACCCGGCGCAGCGCGGCGGACCACAACAGGCCGTCGATGTCGCCGTCCAGCAGCTCCCGGGCCTCCCGGACAGCGGCGACAGCCCGCTCTACGAGCGCGTCCGGCGCGCCGTCACCGGTTGTGTGCCCTCCCCCATCGGTCATCGCGTCCCCTTCCCCCGCACGCGGCTGATGCCCCGTTTGTTCCTACCCCACATTCCACCGGGGCTGGCCTGCGAAGTGCTCTAGGAAGCATCGCAGCGGTCGGCCGCCGCAGTGGCGGCAGTCCTCCCGGTGTGGAGTGTGGCGGCACCGCGAGAGCATTATCACGGCGTGATAGTTGGGAGCGCCTGGCTCGGATCCGGGGAAGAGGGAGCGTGATTATCACGCCGTGATAGCTGAAGCCCTCTGGCTCTACCTAGGTAACGTGTCCATGCTTGATTCGATCATCTTCGTTAGTAAGGTGTCAGGCATGGCTTCTCCCGCTTCCGCTGGCGACCGCGAAAAGGTCGTCTCCAAACTCCCCGGGTGGCTCCGCCAGGACCTCAAAGTCCGCACGGCCCAACTGGGTACCGAGATCCAGACCGCCGTCACACAAGGCATCACCTACTGGTGCGACCTCGCGTCGACTCCGCCCACTGTCGACACCTCCGGCGCCGACTCCTTCTCCACCTGGCTCCCCACAGGCCAGTGGGAAACCTTCAAGGCCACGGCATCCGACCGCAAGGTCTCGATCATCCAGGCACTCGCCCAGGCCGTACAGCTCTGGCTGCAGAAACACCCCGCACCCACCGTGCAGAGACCAGAGATCCCCCGCCGCATCATCACCTGCAATCAGAAAGGCGGCGTCGGGAAGACCGCCGTCGCCGCAGGCACCGGCGAGGCCATGGCCGAAGACTCGAACGCTCTCTACCCGGTGCGCATCTCCAAGCACTTCGCTGCAGCGCTACTCAAGGAGAGCGCGGGCGAAACCAGCGACACCGACTCCAACCCGCTGACCATAGAGGACCGGCCCGGCCTCGGCCTGCGCGTCCTGCTCGTGGACTTCGACCCCCAGTGCCACCTCACCCAGCAACTCGGGCACACACCGCTGCCCATGGACGGCGACAGCCTCACCAAGCACATGGCGGGCGAACCTGCCGGCAAACTCCGCGATCTGATCGTCCCCATCGAGGGCGACCAATTCGGCGACCGGTTGCACCTCCTGCCCAGCTGCAACGACGCCTTTCTCCTCGACGTCAAACTCGCCGGCGTCCGGGCACGTGAAGCCGCCCTCGAACGAGCCCTCGCACCGATCGAAGCCGACTTCGATGTCATCATCGTCGACTGCCCGCCCAGCCTGGGCCTGAGCATGGATGCCGCCGTCTACTACGGCCGCCGTCGCGACAACGAACCTCCCGGCTCCTCCGGAGCCCTCGTCGTCGTCCAGGCAGAAGACAGCTCAGCCGATGCCTACACCCTCCTGACCACCCAGATCGAAGACCTCCGAACCGACCTCGACCTGGACGTCGACTACCTCGGCATCGTCGTCAACCACTACGACGCCCGCCGCGGTTACATCGCCACCTCTTCTCTCGAAGCCTGGATGGACATAAGGGACCCCCGGGTCGTTGGCGTCATCGGCGACCTCAAGGAACAGAAAGAAGCGGTACGCGTGAAGCGCCCCCTGCTCGCCTACTCCCCCAAGTGCGATCAGGCAGTCGGCATGCGAGCCCTGGCACGGGAGATCTCATGAGCAGCAAAGCCTCGAAACTCGGAGCGAGCACCTCCTTCGGCCAGGCTCGCCCTGTCAGCGCCCGGAGGGCCGCGATCAGTGCCGCCACCGGAGCACGCACTGAAGGCGTACCCGACCCCACAGAGCTCCCCGTCGGGCAGATCAGCCAGAACCCCGACAACCCCCGCGACCACCTGCGCGACCTCGAGGACATCACGCAGAGCATCAAGGAACTCGGCGTCATCAACGCCATCACCGTCGCCAGCATCGACGCTTACCTCCGAGAACGCCCCGACCGCGCCGACGACCTGGACGAAGGCACCAAGTACGTCGTCGTGGACGGCCACCGTCGCCTCGAAGGATCTCGCAGGGCAGGCAAGGACACCATCAAGGTGATGGTCGACGACGCCCGTGTGGCAACCGATGAGGCCCTCCTCGAGGCCGCGTTCGTCGCCAACTTCCACCGCGACGACATGACCGACCTCGAACAAGCCCACGTCCTGGAATCGCTGGTCAAGTTCTACGGCAGCCAGACCAAAGCCTCGCAGCGGCTCGGCCTCCCCCAGGCAACCATCTCCTCCAAGCTGTCGCTGCTCAAGCTCTCCCCCGACCTCCAGGCCGAACTGGTCAGCGGCGAGCGGCAAGTCGAACACGTCCGGAACCTTGGCAAGCTCAGCCCCGAAGAACAGCGGGCCGCGGCGGACACCCGAGCCGCAGAAGCCAAGCGGCGAGCGGAACAGAAGCGAGCCGGCCAGAAGGCTGTAACCCAAACCGATGATTATCACGCCGTGATAAGTCAGGGTGCAGACAAGACGATCACACGGCTGTCGGCGGGTGGAACCACTACTCAGTCAGAGGCCGAGTCGAAGACGGCGGCAGGTGCAACGTCTACAGCGGTGCCCGCGCAGCCTGCCGGGCGAGAGCAGGACTCCGCCGATGGGAACCACGAGCCAGACCCCATGCAGACAGTGCCATGGCGCGATGTGCATGCCGTAGCCGAACTCATCCGCGATCGCATGACCTATGAGGAACAGAAGGAGTTGGCAGATCTGCTGCGAAGCCACGTAGCTGAAAACGCCTGATCAGTGGATGAAGTCCTCCGTATCACGTTTCAACCAGCCATGACACAGAGCAACGACATCCTCACCTGACTGTGCCATCCTGAGGCGGAACGGCCTGCGCGTGCTGGCATGTCCGGCGGAGGTACTCAGGCGGGCCGGGGGAGAGACGGGCGCTACGGGGGTAGGCAGGTGGAGCTGTCTTGCCGGCTACAGGGAAGGGCTGGCTGAGCGGCCATGTCGGAACACCGGCAGGGCGACGTGCACAACGTGTTCTCCGGCGGCAGTGCGACGTATGTCATCCAGGGGCGGGACTTCGGCGCCGTACATCTGCATCTGCCGCCATCGCAGACGGTGCAGGACCGCGCCGCCGTCGAGCTGGCAGGCGTCGTGCTCGCCCAGTGGCGGGACGAGGCAGGGGCCCGGAGCCTGACCGGGAGCACCAGGCTCCCGGTGGGCTGGCGGGCTGACTGGACAGTCGCCGACCACCGCGAGCACGTCGGCGCCGACATCACCGGCAACACCGCAGGCCTCACCGAACTTGCGGCCGCCTTCCGGGCACTGCCAGCCCAGCGCCTGGTAATCATCGGCGCTCCCGGCTCGGGCAAGACGTCCCTGGCGATCCTGCTCACGCTGGAGTTGCTGAGCCTGCGGGATGCCAACCAGCCCGTTGCCGTACCGCTACTGATCTCGTCCTGGGACGCAGGCAAGGAACACTTCGACGTCTGGCTCGCGCGCCGCATCCACGAGGAATACGTCGGCCTGAGCGAGGGCCTCGACCGGCGCCGGATTCGCCAACTGGTCCGGGACCGGCGGGTGCTGCCGGTCCTCGACGGCCTGGACGAACTGCCGCGGCCACTCAGGTCAGCGGCGCTGGAAGGCCTCAACAAGATGGGCGCCGACAGCACACCGCTGATCCTCACATCCCGCACGGCGGAGTACGCAGAGCTCGTTGAGGAAGAGGCCGTGCTGCAGTCGGCAGCCGTGATCGCGGCGCAGCCAGTGGAGGGCGCCGCAGCGGCGGAGTACCTGCGTGGCTCCTCCCACCCACAGCGCTTCCGACAGTGGCAGGTGCTCCTTGACCACCTCACAAACCACCCGGAAGCGACGGCGGCCAGAGCGCTCTCGTCACCGCTGATCCTATGGCTGGCCCGCACGGTATACGCCGGTCCGGACGCCGAACCCGCTGAACTCGCCGACGAGTCCCGCTTCCCCGACGTGGCCGCCATCGAGGGACACCTGCTCGACTCCCTCGTTCCCGCAGCATTTCCCTCCGGGCCGGTCTCACCCCACCAGCCCCACCCGGTACGCGAGTGGGGACACGCTCAGGCGCAGCGCGCCCTCGGCTTCCTCGCCGCCCATCTCACCGCAACCCGGACGAAGGAGCTCGCCTGGTGGGAGTTGCACCGCGCAAAGCCGCCGACCGTCCTCAAAGCACCGGTGCTGGTAGCCGGCTACGTCCTGCTGATGGCAAGTTCCACATGGTTCCAGGAATGGATCACCGGAGGCGATCCATTCCTGGGCCTCCAGGTTGCCGCAGGAGCTCTGACTGCCACGTTGTTCGGGATCACAGGCGGCATGCTGCTGGCGTTCTCACAGCTGTGGAAGGGGCCGCTGCCCCGTCGGCTCGCCGCGTTCGGCAAACAGCGCTCCCGCATCCCAGGCCTGTTCTGGCTCCTTGTGTTTCTGGCGCCCATCGCCCTCTTCCTGACGCGGGATGAACCGCTCCTGGCGTTGGGCTTCATCGTCCCAGCGCTGCTCATGATGGTCGTCGGCGCACCCGCCGATACTGCGCAGGCCGTCGGACCACGAGCGTTGCTGAACGGCGAGCGGGCCAGCACGGTGCTGATGCTGCTGGTCGTCGCTCCTGTGATCGGGGCCATGGGCACCCTGGCCACGGTCTCGGTCGGCAACCGTGTTGTGATGATCGGCAGTTGGATGTCCGGTACCGTCGGTGTCGCTTCGGTGATCATGTCGCTCAGTCCCTGGGCGCAGTGGCTTCTCGCAAAAGTGACCCTCGCAGGCATGGGCCGGCTGCCGTGGTCGACCATGACATTCCTCGAAGACGCGCGCAGAATGGGCGTACTGCGGCAAGTCGGCGGCGTCTACCAGTTCCGCCATTCCCAACTGCAGACACGCCTCGCGGCCAACCAACGCGGTGGCGGCACCCTGGCGCCCCGCCGGCGACGTACCGTCACCCGTGCGCCCTGGCCGGTCCGCCCGCTTCCTGCAGCGCGCAGCACGCCGCAAGCCGTTTGCATCCCGGGCTATGTCGGGGTCCGGGTCCGCAGAGGGCAGCCGGGCAACTACGTGGTGATGTGGACGTTCGCGCTGGTGTGGACCGGCATCATCACACTCCAGGACGGCTGGCACGACCCCGGCGCATGGTCGACCGTGGGCTTCTTCGCCGGGCTTCCGCTCGTCGTCGACTTGCTGATCCCACCGCTCACCTGGCGCAGGGCCGCGCTACACCTGGACAGCGGCGCCATCCGGTACGCGATGGGCAAAAGGACAATGCACTTCGAGTGGCGGGACGTCGCGGAAGTTGCGGCACGCCGGTACGAAGTGCCGCTCGGACGGAGCGACGGTACTGTCATGCTCCACCTACGGCTGAGACCCGAGGTTGCTGCGGGTCCGCAGATTCGAGTCAACAGCAGCGGCTGGATTGCTCTGTGGCCGCTCGACAGTCCCACCGGGGACCCGGACGACGCGACAGTTCCACTCGAACTGCACAATGCGCTCGTGTGCTTTGCGAGGGAACGGTGGCAGCCCCCGGCCAAGCGCTGACGCCCTACTTGTCCACAGGTGCCGGTGCCCCCTCAGGTCCACCCTCGTATGCCCGCGCTTCGGCGAGTGACGCAGGAGGGGGTCAGGACGCGGGCCGCTTCTTCGCCGGAGCCTTTTTGGCGGTCTTCTTCGTCGCCTTCTTGGCGGGGGCCTTCTTCTTGGACCGCATCTCCCGGACCTCGCCTTCGCCGACTTCCTCGCCGCGGCTCTGCTTGGCGGCGCGCACGCTGTCCTGGAGGGCGGACATCAGGTCCACGACCTTGCCCTTGGGCTCGGCCGGCGCCTCCGCGTGGGGTGGCTCGGCGCCTTCGGCTTTGGCTCGGATGATCGCTTCCATCGCTTCGCGGTACTGGTCCTTGTACTGGCTGATGTCGGTGGGGCCGATGGCGTCCATCAGGGCCATGGCCTCGTCGACCTCGGAGTCGGAGACGTCCACGCCACTGGGCGCAATGCCGTCGGCGGACCGGATTTCGTCGTCCCAGTGCATGACCTGGAGGACGATCGCGTCGCCGACGACCCTGAGCGCGCCGAGGCGCTCGCGTCCGTGGAAGGCGAACTTCGCCACAGCCACCTTGTCGCTCCTTTTGAGGGCCTCGCGCAGCAGTACATACGGTTTGGTGGCGACGACCCCGTCTCGCTCGAGGTAGTAGGGCTTGCCGTAGCGGATGGCGTCGAGCCGCTCCTCGGGCACGAAGGCCTGCACATCGATCGCCTTCGCGGTCGGCAGAGGCAGCTGGTCGAGGTCTTCGTCGGTGATGGGGACGAGCTGGTCGCGCGAGACCTCGTAGGCGCGGCCGATCTCTTCTGGGGCGAGTTCGCGGTCTTCGATCTCGCACACCTTGCGGTTTCGGACGAGGCCGTGGTCGGGCATGTGGATCTGCCGGAACCGGATCGAATGATCTTCGGTTGCCGAATACATCTTGATCGGAATCGTCACCAGACCAAACGACACCGCACCGCTCCAAACGGGGCGCATGGCTACCTCCACAGGCACCCCCCTGGGGCCTCCCAGCGTATGCGAGGTATGGCGGTGATGCCCGGGTCAGCCCGCATCCCTGTATTCGAACTAGAATCGAACGGTGGGTGTTGAGGAGGAGTGGCGGTCGAAGGCCGGGCCATGGGCCAGGGCGACGATGCCGGACGGTCAGGAACTGGACGTCGTAGTCACTGCGCGCCATCGATCGAGGGACGGCCGCTGGTGGTACGAGTGTGAGGCCATCCTCTCCGCGCGGCACGAAGGGGCTGACGGCGCCACGAAGACGATGGGAGCCCCCACTCCGATCAGCGTCGAGTCCGAGCGGATCGCCAAAATCCCGGGCGAGGACTACTCGCTCCTGCCGACGGACGGGGCGATCGCGGGTCGCCAGTGGGCGGTTGAGCGGCTCCACCAGTACACCGAGGATGCCCCCTCCCGCCGCCTTCACCGCCGCGACTGCTGGCAGGTCCGCAACGAGCACACACTCATTCCCACCCGCGAAGCGACCGAGAGCCAGGCACATCCGGACATCGCGATCTGCGACGTCTGCCGCCCGGACAAGGCGCTGCCACGCTAAGCCCCAGCAGTCCCCTCTGAGTGCCGTGCAGCTTTCTTCACCGCCTGCTCCACCTCGCACCTTTTCAACCCGGCCGATGCGGCGTGTTCGGTCACCGCCGCCTGCACCCGCTCAGCCGCCACACGCCACTGCTCCCAGTGGGCCCGGTGCTCTTCACTGTCGAGCCCGGCGAGCCTCGCGTGCTCAGCATCTGCGGATTTTTGCAGGTCAATCAGCTCATCGGTCGCCAGATCAGACATGCGCGCGATTCTACGTGCGGAGGGCAACGGACGGCCCGGTCCTCGATGGGCGCGGTGTCGCGGCAGGGTCGGGGGACCGTGAAGACGCGCGGTCGAGGTTCGCGGCAGGACCCCGGGCTGGGGTCGAGGGCGGCTCGCGGTGGCGGCTGGCGGGGCTCGCGCGGCCGCTCGGGCAGGGCCGTGCGGCCGCGACACGGTCCGGGTTGTCGTTCCACGCGCTGGTGGCTGCCGTGATTCACCCGTACGGGGGGTATCAGGGGGCGCGTGCCACTTCCTGCGCGCCCCCTTCAAACTGTGATGTGCAACACGGCAGCGGCCGCGCCCGGCAGTGCTCGGCGGGGCCCCGCAGTCGTAAACGCTCAGCTCGCGGCCGGTTACTTAGCGGTATGAACATCACCTTCCGCGTTCGTAGTGTTTCGCGTAGTGATTTTCCTTGGGTCGTTCATGCGTCTCTACGCGTCAATACGACTTAGGTGGTGTCCAGGCCCCCTCGGCCTACGGCATCCGCGAACCCGGGTGCCGCACCCCCGCCATGTCTTCAAAGAAGAGGACCTTCGTGACCGCAAACGGCGACCTGTTCGAGGATGACAGCCCGTCGCTCGGGGAACCCCTCGCGCTCCCCTTGGAGTTCGAGGCGCACTACATCACCAACCAGGAGGCGTATCACCAGTACGCGCTGGCCTACCTGAAGACTTATGAGGCCGCCGAGCAAGCGGTGCACCGGGCCTTCATCGAGATCCTGCGGCACTGGAACACCCTGCTGGCCGAGAGCAACCTCCAGCAGCAGACGTGGGCCATCATGCGCCGGGTCGTCATATCCCAGGCCCTGCTCGACACGCAGGCCAGGCTCGCCACCGGCGACCACCCGGTCCACAAGGCACTCGCCAAACTGCCGCCCAAGCAGTTCGACGCCATCGTGCTGCGGGGGTGGATGAACAAGAGCGCCGAGGAGATCGCCTGGTACATGGGCATCACCACCAGCACCGTGGACTACCACTGCCGCAAGGCCCGCGAGCGCCTGGCCCAGGCGCTGGGCAGGACCAGCCGGACGAAGAAGACCGGCAGGACCACGCGCAAGACCAAGAACCAGGGGGAGTAGCCCATGACCACCATCGACCAGCTGCTGGCTGACGCGGCTCCGCCGGTCCGCGAGCACCACTTCGACGTGGCCGCCGGACTCCGGCGCCTGGCCCGTGAGGCCGGCTACATCCTCCCCGGCCTGGAGACACAGCGAGCACCGGAAGCCGGACAGCGGCTGAAGGCCGTCGCCCGCTGGTGGCTCACCAGCCCCCAGGCCGCCGCCCACGTCGACCAACTCGTCACCGAACTGGACGAGAACGCCCCCGACCCGCTCCACACCGCCACGCCGCTGGACGTCCACGGCGTCCAGGTCTTCGCCTGCCTGCTCCACCTCACCGGCCACCCCGAAAGCGCCCAGTTCTGGTGGGAACTGGCCGCCAGCGCCGACGTCCGCGGCGCGGCCTACTGCCTCCACCTCCACCACCTCAGCCGCGGCGAGGAACGCGAAGCAGCCCACTGGCTACTGCAGGCCAAACGGGAACGCGACCAGGACATCGAGGACGACGGACCCCCCGAGGACATCGAGAGCCTCGACAACCGGTTCTTCAAAACCTTCGAGCAGTACGTCCGCCACCACGACGCCACCATCGCTCCCACCGCCGACCTCGACGCAGAAGTCGACCGCCTCGCCCGCGCACGCGACGGCCTCGTCGGCCATCCCGACCAGCAGCTCGCCGAGCGCCTCCACGCCTTCGCCAGCCGCTACTGAAACGCCCTCGAAAAGCACAAGGAGCCCAACTCCCGACCCCCGGTTCCGAGGCCAACGGGTCGAGACGGGCCCCTCGCGACGATGCACCCCCAGCAGAGGAGCACCTCCGATGAAGAATAGCTTCAATCCCGAACCATCGGGAAGTAAACGGCGAATCGACCGACTGAAGCGCTGGTTTGCCCGACGCCGACGCACCATCGCCGCCCACATGCTGCGTGGCGCCTGCTACGGCATCGGCACCGGCGCCGCCGGCCTCGGCTTCTGGTGGATCGAATGGTGGGCTGAGCACCACTGACCGACCACCTCCAACCGCCCTCGGCTCAGGGACCGGTGAGGATGGTGTGGGTTCCGATCCGGCGCCACACGATGTGGCGGGCACCCTTCACCTTCTCCCGGCCGTAAGACCAGGTGGCGGGTCCGTCCGGTGCCCAGGTGAGTTCGTAGACGCCTGGTAGGCAGCGGACGCGCTTGATGCGCAGGCCGGGGCGAAAGCACCCGGCGCGGAGGTCTGGGACGAAGGCTTGAGTGACGACCTGGCAGAAGCGACGACGCTGTTCGGGTGTGAGGTGGTGGAGGTCGGTGGTGAAGCGGGGCAGGGCCTCGTAGGTCGGCACGCGGTCCTCCAGGAAGCACGAAGCCCCCGGCGAGTGCCGGGGGCGGTGGATGTCTTGTCTGGGGTGAAGGGAGTCGGTGACGTGGTGCGGGGTGCAGCGTCGTTGGCTGGTGGCCGGGGGAGCGGTACGTAGGTACGCGGTAGTTGACGGTGGAGGCGGCTGCTGTCGGTTTTTGGGGTGCGTGTGGTGTGAGTGGCTGGTCGTCGCGCAGTATTTGCATGGGCCCTGAGCGTCAAAAGCGGTGCCCGCCGGGCGGGCGCGACGCCGTTGCCGGCGCCCGCCGTGCGGGACCGGCCGTGCGGTTCTGCTGAGCCCTCCCGCCCCACGGGATCGGGGCTTTTTCGCAGGTCAGAGCCGGTGTTCCCTGTGGGGATGCTGAGCATTGCGAAGGTGCAGCCGGGGAATGCGTGGCGGTACTACCTGCGGGGCGTGGCCGTCGGGGATGGTCGCCGTCCGGCCCGCAAGCCGCTCAAGGCCGCCCAGAAGGAAGTCGGTCTCCCGCCCGGAGTGTGGATGGGCCGTGGTCTGCCCGCGCTTGGGCTCACTGCCGGGGAGACGGTGACGCAGCGGCAGATGGAGCTGCTGTTCGGCGAGGGCCGGCATCCGGATGCCGACCGGATGGAGCGTGAGCGCCTGGACGACGGCGTCGACCCCGACACGGCGCGGTTGAAGACAGTTCTTGGGCAGCCGATCGAAGAGATCGAGCAGCGGAAGCAGACCCCGCTGCTCGCGCTCGACTTCGTCTTCCGGCCGCAGGCGTCCCTGGTCGTGCTGTGGGCGCTGGGTGACGACCACACCCGGCGGGTCATCGAGCGGGCGCACGAGCGGGCCATCACCACCGTGCTGCGCTGGCTGGAGGACGAGATCGCAGAGACCCGGTGGTCCTCCGGCCGGAAGCGTGCAAAGACACCGGCCCTGGTGGTCGCGCGGTTCCGGCACATGGACAACAGAGACGGCCTCCCCCTACTCCATGACCATTGCCTGATCCTGAACCGAGTGCAGCGCCTGGACGACGACGGAGAGCCTGTGTGGGGCGCCCTCGACACCCGCCGCCTCTACCAGAACGTCGTGGCGGCCGGGACGCTCTACACCCTCACGATGACGACGGAGGTGTGCGAGGAGCTCGGACTGGCAACCGTGCCCCGCGAGGTCACACCCGGCCTGCGTCCGGTGATGGAGATAGCCGGCGTCGGCCAGGAGCTGATCGACTGGTCCTCCACTCGCCGTCAGCGGATCGAGGACGCCCTGGAGGGCATCACCGACCAGTACGTGAAGGACCATGGACGGCTTCCCGGCGAGCGCGCCCGTCACGGGCTCGGGTGGTGGGCTGCGCAGGACACCCGCCCGGAGAAGAAGACCCCGCGTCCCCTGCACCAGCTGCGCGCGTGGTGGCGCGCGTCCGCGATCCGGCGCTTCGGGCAGCAGCTGGTCGACGGGCTCCTTCGGCGGTGCCGTGCGGCAGGTGCGGAGATCCGGGCCCGGGTGCGGCCGCTGGTGGACACCGCGCTCGCCGCCATCGACGTCGCCGCCGTCGTCTACACCGTCCGCGGTGTGTTCGCCCGCCGCCACGTCCTCGCCGAAGCCCGCCGGCACCTTGCCGAGACCCTCCGCGGCCGCGCGTGCCCGCCCGGCCTGGACGACTACATCGCCGACCAGGCCCTGGCGCGCCACGCACGCCAGCTCACCCTTCCCCGGCCCGGCCGCCGGAGCCCGGCACCGGACCAGATCACCTACACCGCCGACTTCCGCTGCCCCGCCCGCTGGTGGGTCGCCGGTACGGGTAAGCCGCCGCGGGCGTCGACCCGGTACGAGCGGGCCAAGGTCGCCAGCCTCGCCCTGCAGAACGCGATCCGCACCGCCCGCGCCGCCCCCGCCGCAGCGTGGGACGAAGCCCACGCCGCGACCGCTTCAGCCACCGCGCACACCGAGGCCCACAACCACGACCACGATCAGGCGGCGGCCACACCGCACGCCGTCGACCACCCAGACCGGGACGCCGCCCTCACCCCGGTCCAACGGGCCGCCGCCCACCACGCCCACCAGCAGGCCGCGATGCCGGAGCACCTGGAGGGCCGGACGACGGACCCCGCGTCGTGGCTGCGCACACCGGAGAACCTCAGCCGGCTTGCCGCCTTCACCCGCGAGGCCGACGCCCGCCGCCGCGCCATCGCCGACCGGCAGCAGCCGGAGCGACCGGCCGCCGCGGACCGTCCCACCAACCAGCAGCAGCACCACACGCCCCGGCCCGACCAGGGCAGGGGAGCGGCCCGTGACCGCTGATGGATGCAGACCGGCCAGCGTGTGGCCGATCTGCGCCTTCACTCCGTCGTGACCTCGGGGCGGGTCGAGAATCGAGAAGCGTTGGCACCCGAGCCAGAAGGCCCTCGGGCTCCGGCCGGCCGACACCGAGCAGTTCCTGCACCGCGGCCTCACCCTGTGCGCCCCGAACATTGCGTCTCCTGACCCCGCCGCCCACCAAGTACAGCCCCGTATTGGAGCGCTACGTTGACCTTCGAGCCAGTCGACTTGAACCTGACCGATCCGACCAAGGGCTACCTGCACTTCGTCCTCTACACCGAGGCACGCCTCGGCGTCGCCTCGGGATCGCTGAACGCCGGGGTGTCCATCGAGGCGTCCCAGACCCGGACACCCCACTTTCAGGAGTGGCTGAGCAGGCTGGTGCGCTGCGAGCCGAACGCGATGC
The DNA here is from genome assembly GCF_039525925.1 of Streptomyces javensis. Lineage (NCBI taxonomy): Bacteria > Bacillati > Actinomycetota > Actinomycetes > Kitasatosporales > Streptomycetaceae > Streptomyces > Streptomyces javensis. The sequence goes on from NZ_BAAAIF010000090.1 coordinate 15,599, forward strand.
ACTGCACGCTCGTGGAGCGGGCGCAGATCCCGGCTCTGTTCCACCCGTGCGTCACGGAGGACAAGGACAGCCCGTCGGCCGTCGGCGGCTCGGGGTGTGTGTGCCGCCGGGCTTTCTACGACCCCGAGTTCGGGCTGCCCGTCGTCGGCGAGCACTTCAAACGCCGCGGCGAGGGAGGCACGGACCAGTGGACCTACCAGACGTACGCTCCGCTCGACCTGCGTCCTGACGACACTTTCAGCTCCTTCATCACCGGCCGCGGCCTGTTCTGGGCCCGGACGGAGAAGGGGCTCCTGTCGATCCTGCCGCAGCGCAACGCCCTCGGCTACAACCTCGGGTACAGCGGCGGCGGCCCCCACGCCCTGGCCGCCTACCTCACCCAGGTCGCCGACTCCGATGGACAGAACACCGCCGCCGGCGCCCCGTATGAGCAGGCGCACCCCGCGATCCTCGCCTGGACCGAGAGCAGCGCGGCCGACCGCGGCAGGAACGAGCTGACGCTGCGCGACCTCAAGGCCATGCAGCAGAGCTGACCGACGCCACACGCTGACGCCCCATGGACCCGCCCGTGGGCGTCAGCGCGTGCGCCGCCCGGTACGCCGGGCTGGCGGCGGGGCCCCGTCTCGCGGGAGGGGTGACGAAGCCGCCGGAGCACCTGCCGGGACGCGGCCGACGCGCACGTCCTGGAGGTGACGGAGAGAGGGCAGGGTGCACAGGACCAACACCCGAGCACGGAGGCCCGCATGGCTGACCCCGCCCCGCTGTACCTCTCGCCGGAGCGCCTGGAGCAGCTCCAGCGAATCACCGACGCGATCCGGCTGCGAGCGGCGCTCTACCCGCCCCCGAAGCCGCCGCCCCGCCGTCGCCGCACGCGGCAGTACCCCAGCGGCAAGCCGAACCCGCCGTGGCAGCCCCCGCGCTACCACGGGCGACGCCGGGGATGAACCGAACGACGCGGTGCGCAGCGCGTCCGACGACGAAGCACATCGCGCGCACCGAGGCGCGCCACGATGAACTTCATCCTGCGCACCGGTGCGCGCACCGGCGATGGCGTTCACTCCCGACCGCCGCACCGGTGCGCATGACGATGCCTTCCGGCGATGCGCACCGCACCGCGACGCGCGCACTCACAGTGACGCTGCGCAGGGTTGGCGAGGCCGATTGCGCACCTTGAGGAGAGGTGCGCAATCGGCGACGTTCTTCCTAGACCACGTTCGCTACCGCTCGCATCATCTCCTTATGCGTGCACGATGCTGCGCATCAAGGGGAGAACTCTTCCGCCCGTCCCCGCCCTCGAGCCATTCACGCTGAGTGAAGCGGTGCGTGGCGCGGTGCGCATCCCGCACCACGATGCGCACCGCCGGGAGGGAACGCACAGCATTGTGCGCGCCGGGGCGGGAGCGAACCGCGCCGAATGCGCACCGCTGGCGGGGGAGTGCCGTTCATCGCGCACTGCACTGGTGCGCACCATGATGCGCACTGGTGACACCGCAGCGGCCCGCCGGATCTGCTCCGGGGCGAGCTGGGCCTTCGGCGACGTCGTCTCCGTGACGCATTCCTACCTGCTCGTTGGCCGGGTGCGTGCCGGCCCGGCCGATCGCCCTACGGTTCGGGTCTGGGCCTGTGGGCAGAGGCCGTGCTTCGGGGCGGGGCGCGGCCCGTGACGTCGGTCACGGACAGACCCGTCCGGACCAGGGGCGGTCAAGGCGAAATCGGACATCCCTCGGCGGTGACCGTCAGACCGCGGACAAGGGGTGCTTCCTCACGGTGGGCTCGGCCCGTACGCAGACCGGTGTGCGGGCCGGACAACCGACGGCCCGGCCATCAGGCCGGAGAATCCGAGGACACCGTGCCTGCACCCGACCGACCCGCCCCTTCCCGCCGCGGCGCCCGTCCGCGATCCTGGAGCCCGGCCCGCCGCCACCTCACCGTCCGGCCCGGCCGCGCCCGGCGCGTCGGCTGTTGGCCAAGCCTTGGTGAGGCCCTGCCGCCGGCGCTTGCGTTCCCACTGCCGAAGCCACTTCCGTGCCCGGCACCCGTGCACACGGGATTTCCCCTTGTCACCACAGGTTTCCGGGCCCGCGCTGGATCGTCACAACCCTCTTCTCTCCCCTTGTCCTTGAGTTGGATGTCGGTGGTGGGGGAGAGCATCGGGTCCGGGGGCCCGGTCCCCTCCATGGCCGGGGGCCGGCGCCCGGCCGCTGGCCGGTCGCGGACGACGGGAGGGCGAGCCTGATGGCCAGCAAGCGCAAGGCGAACGAGGCGGGATCGAGTAACGACCTGCGCGGCGACGTGCTGCGCGTCCTCGGAGTGCTCAAGGTCGCCACGGCCGACCAGATCCAACGGCTGTGCTTGCCGCACCTGACCTACCGGCACACGACCAAGCCGACGGCGGCCAAGCAGAAGGAAGCCCGCACCGCTTCCCACCGGGCCGCGGCGAACGACCTTCGCCGCCAGGGCCAGCTCCTGGACGGCGGCCGCACCAAGCGAGGGGAAGAGGTCCGCATCCTCACCGCTGCCGGACTGGCGGCCGCCGGACTCGAGCTGGGCCGCGAGCCGGAAGAGATGGGCGGCATGCCCAAGGGCGCGGGAAGCTCCGGGGCCTCCCACCCGATGACGGTGAACGAGACAGTCATCGCCCTGATCCGCCCGAAGCCGAACCTGGACCTGGTCACGGGTGAGCCGCCCGAAGCAGTCGCCGCCGCACAGGCCGCCGCCCGTGCTCCGGACGGGATCGGCACCCTCGCCTCCTACGCCACCGAGGTCGCGCTCCCGGTGAAGGGCACCTGGAAGAACCCCGCAATCGGCAGCGCCCGCCCCGACGTCGTCCTCACCGCCCCGGAAGCCGACGTGCCGCTGCTGTTCATCGAGGTCGACAACTGCACCGAGGACGCCGTCCTCATCGCCGCGAAGTTCGACAAGTACGCCCGGTTCTTCAAACGCAAGGAGAAGGACACCGACGGCATCGAGAAGCCGCTGTGGCGCACCCGCTGGGATGTGTCCGCCCCGTGGTGGTACGACCAAGTGCACCCGCCGGTCCTGCTCGTCTTCCACCAGGTTGGCAAGCGCCCCGCCCTGGGGCAGATGAAGAAGGTCGCCGACCTCACCCGCCGTCACTGGGAGGGCCAACGGTACGACGGGTACGGCGGCTACCACCGTTACCCCGGCTGTATCCCGATCGTCGCGACGACGCTGCCCTGGCTGCGCGAGCATGGCCCGACCGGCCCCGCGTTCTGGCGGTTCGGCCGTCAAGGACGGCAGCCTCTGCTGGAGGCGATCAGCAACCCCCGCCAGGACGCTGCCCTCGCTCGTCAACGCGCAGCTGAGCGCGAGCGGGAACGGCGCCGCGCGGAGCAGGAAGCCGCGGCCCGCGAGGCGCGGCGGCCGGTATGTGCGGATTGCAGCCGCAAGTTCAGCGACGACCGGTGGAAGGCCGTCGACCGGCGCGACTGGAGCCTGCCGCGCCAGTCGCACCCGCGTCTGTGCGAGGACTGCCAGAGTCGGGCCGTCGCAGTCGAGCAGCAGGCCGAAGCCGACGAACGCGAGCGCCAGGAACAGGAGCGCCTGCGCCAGGAGTCGGAGGAACAAGCCGCCGCACAGAAGGCCATGAGCTGGTTCTCCCGCTTCCGGACCTGACCCGGGCAAGCCCCAACCGGCGGCGCGGGCAAGCCGCGCCAGGGACAAGCCCGCGCTGTCGGTGGCGGCTGGAACGCTGAACGGATGAACGGCGATGATGAGCAGCTGCTGTGCGGCAGGGTCTACGGTCGCGACCACGACGACCCTGACTCCGGCCCGCGGCCGGGGCATACCTACGTCGAACTGACCGGCGGGCCGCTGGACGGGCTGTTCCTGGACGTCACCGGCTGGACGACCGATGAGATCGACACCGGCGCCGCACTGCCCACCGAGCTCGGGCAGTTTCCCGGTGGTCGCTCGCTGTACGACCCGCGTCCCGGCGACCCGAACCACTTCGACTGGTCGGGCGACACTCCCTGAGCACAGCACTGCCAAGGGGCATAGCGCCAAGCTGCGCGGCACCGAGAGGATGGGCCAGATACCAGGCGACAGGAAGGCGCAGATGGACAACTTCTTTGAGTGGGTGGGGCGCTTCTGGCCAACAGACCGCCGCGATCTGCACTGGCACGTCCTGCCGTCTTCGGAGGAGGCCAACGCTCTCGCTACGCCGTACACGGGACTTGCTCGGCCGGGGTTGCAGAGCGTGCCGACGAGGTGGATGCACTGCACCCTCCTGCACGCCGTCGGACTGAGCAGCAGCGACGTCGACACGGACGCGCTGCTCAAGGATGTCGGAAGCTGCACGCAGACGGTACGACCCTTCAGGTTGACGTTCGACTGGCCCGCCGTGGGCAATTTCGCGGTGGAGATCAGCGGATGGCCCGGACGTCCCTTCGCCGCGATCGTGGATACCCTCACCCAGGTGATGACCCGCACAGGAGCCGCTTTCAAAGCCGCACCGAGTCGCTACCCCCACATGTCCCTCGCCTACGCCGCGGACGGCGCTGAGGACCTCGACGCGGTCACCCTCAAGGCCGCGCTGGCCGCCATCGAGCAGCCCTTGTCCCAGACCGTGCTCGTGGACCGGCTGTACCTGGTCGAGCAGTGGCACGACGGCGCGCACATCACGTGGCAGCCGATCGCCGAACTGCCACTCGCGGGGCGCAGGCATGACCTCGTTTCCCGGGCCCCACCCGATACACGGTGACACCGTCGAGATCATTGGCTCCACCACCTCACTGACCATCACCGGGAGCATCACGTCCCAAGGTGTTCTCCGCGACGGCTGCGGGCTCGTGGAACTGACGTTGCCCGATGCCGATCCGCAGCAGCGGTGCGATATGGAACGGAGCACCTGGATCCAGTACAAGCTGTACCGCGGTGGTGCCCTGGTCTACTCATCCGGGCATCTCGAACTCAGGGAGACTCGGAGGGACGACAACGGAGCGCTGGTGCTGAGCGCTTCTCCCTGAATCCGAACCCGCGCCCGTCCTCCCCGCCCCGGCACCGGCCGCCGACCCCGACGTCCTCACCGACGTCCAGAGCACCACTCCCCAGGCACCAGCCCCCGAGCCACCGCCCGCCGCACCCTCAGCTAGTGAAGCCGGTTTGGCAGCGTTGAGCTGGTGGTTTGAGCTGTGCGCCCCAGCACAACGCGCCGGACACCGCCTGCTTGCCCGGGGTATGGCCAGATGTGTCGCACCAAGGGGCATACGTAAGGCCCGCCCGGCCGGACGGGCGAGCAGTCCGCGCCGAGCCGCCGCAACGCCTGCCCTCCCGCGGCGAGGGAGGACCGACCCGGTCGGGTGGGCCACGGACTCCGGGAGAGAAGACTGCGCGATCCTGGCCCGAAGTAGACGAGCGCTCGACTGTCGGTCTCTCTCCGTACCCTTGGCGCTCAGCCGCTTGGGCTACGGCCCGTGCCGGGCCTTGGATCAAGGGAAGCGGGACCGCACAGTGACATCGATCTACCTTTCCTCCGACAACCCCAGGTGGGTGCCGAAGACCGAGGCCGACCTCCAGGCCGCTGTCGACGGCGGCCTGTTCGAGGAGAGCCATCACCTGGACCTGAAGAAGGCCCCGAACAGCAAGGGCGACAACAAGGAACTCGCGCGAGATCTTTCCTCGTTCGCCGTCGACGGCGGCACCCTGATCATCGGCGTGCAGGAGAACAAGGAGAGCCGCACCTTTGTACTCGCCCCCCAGCCCCTGAACGGGCTGCCGGAGAAAATCGAGCAGGTGGCACGGACGATTCCGGACCCGCCGCTGACCATCCTCACCGAGGAGATCAGGGCTGCGGCCGACGACGGGACCGGCTATCTCATCGTGCACATCCCTGCCAGCCCCGTCGCACCGCACATGGTCGACAACCGCTACTTCGGCCGCGGCGACAAGACGAAGTACCAGATGGGCGACGCCGAAGTCGTCAGTCTGCACGCGCGGCGGCGCAACACCGAGGCCGACACCCTCGCCCTACTGCGCAAGGAGATGGACGAAGACCCGCTGCGCGACGTCGGAGCCCAGTCCCACCTCTTCCTGGTCGCCCAGCCCACCGCCGGACGACGGGACATGTGTCTGTCCATCACCGGTGTACAGGACTGGAACATGCGCCTGCACACCCTGATCCGCCGCGTCCACGAGAACCAGAGCCTGCGGGCAGCGCTCGAGGACGAGGGATTCAGTCCCGATCTGAGCCACGCTCACCAAGGACACAGGCGCGCCAGGGGAGTGGCTCTCAGCTCCGCAAACCTCAAGTCCGACCGCACGTACGCCGCAGACGGCAGCTATGGCGACGAAGACGTGATCGAAGTCCAGCTCTTCGAGGACGGCGGGCTGCGCCTATTCATGACCCGTCTCTCCGACGGCCTCCGCAGCGGGTCGCGGAACGAGGAGGAGCAGGTCCTTTTCGACGCCGGCGCCGTTATCCTCACCCGGCACATGCTGGAACTGGTGCGCCTGGTCTCCGACGACGTGGGCTACCACGGGAACTGGGCGGTGGCGGTCGGAGCCAACCGGCTCCGCGGCCGCCGAAGGCACACACAACAGTCGCTCTTCCCCAGCAACCATAAGTACAGCGCCGACACCTACGAGGAGACGACAGGCGCCACCCTGGCGGAGCTGCGTGACGCACCGGGCACGGTGACCCGCAGGCTTCTCGGCCCTCTCCTCCGTTCGCTGGACTCCGAAGAGCTGTTCACCAAGGCCCTGGCCGACGAAGGGTAGACCTCGACCCACAAGACGCCACGGCTCCGGGAAGACCAGCCATGACGCCCCGGGGCCCGGCATGCAGCCGCGCTGTCCAACGACAGCGCGGACCCTGGCATCACGTGGTGGCCGGCTCCGGCACTTCGAGGCATTCGGCGACCCGGCGGGCCATCGCAGCCACCTCCGGCGGGAAGCGATCCAGCCAGCTGAGGTCTTCGCACAGCCGGGCCCGCAGCCCGTGCAGGCATGCCATCGTGAACAGCACCTCCGGATGGCCCTCGGGCTGCTGCGCAGCCTGCACCTGGCGCTGCCCGCGGCCGTACAGCATCCGCACCGACCCGGGCTCGCTGCTGCCAGCGGGTGCTGCCTGACCGAGCAGGCCCCCAGGTGCGCCCGGTCGTCCTCCTGCGGTCCGTCGGCCCGGCTCTGCTGCTGGCTGATCTGGAGGTAGCCGTTGAGAGTCTCCGGGGCCACGCCGACCTGCTCGCAGTACGCGGCGATCAGCATGGCCACGCTGTTCATGGTGTCCGCCGCGTCCGCGGCCCGGTACAGCGTCATCCGCTTCCAGTCCCTGGCGACGTCCGAGGCCGCGTAGCTCATGACCTCCTGGCAGCGCTCGACCGCTTCGTACACCAGCTGGTTGACCGCGCGGCGCATCGGCTCGGGCATCGGGGTGTGTTCCATGGCCGCACGCTAGAGGGGCCGCGTGCCCGGAGTCCGCTGTCGCGGCCCCTCGCTCACCCGGACGCAGCAGCGTCAGACGCCGCTCGGCACCCGGCCGAACAGCAAGAGGCCCCAGCCACGCCGGGGGCCTCACCGGAGACGGTGCCGGTCAGGGCAGGAAGTTCTGCTGCCACTGGAGCGAGTCCATGCTCAGCGCGGCATCGGCGAGGGCCTTCGCGGACGGTGTCTTGAGCGAGGCGAGGCTGGTGTCGATCGGCCGCACCAGCGCAGCGCCCCGTGCGAGAACATCGTCCTGTTGGGCGACGTACCCGGTGCCCGGCACCGTGACCTGATGGCCTGGCCGCACTGGGTGCTGAGGAACCTCTACGGGCCGGTCGGGGTGATGTTCGGCAAGTTCTACGCGGGAGAAGAGGAAGTCACCGCGGCTGGCCACCGGGTCCCGGCGGCCCCCGCCTCGTTCCTCCCCGTGAGGGCAGCCGTCCGTCGCCGCGACCACGCTTCCTGAGCGCGACCCCCGACCTGGCCGCCGCGCTCGCCGCGCGACGACGACGGCCGCGACGTGTTCGCGCACATCCCCACCGAGTGGACGGAGATCCGCACATGGGCACAACACCTGCTCCCCCCGGCGAAGCCGTCGCCCTCCTCACCGGCCAGACCGGCGAGCCCACCGCCATCCAAGTCCTGAGCGACCGGCGCGGCTCCCGGGAATCCCCTCGCGTGCAGTGGAGCTGGGGCATCCTCGCCGAGAACGACCTGATCGGCCTGATCTCCCTGCGCCGACGCACCCCGGCCATGGGCACCATCAGCTACATCCTCCGGGAAGACAGCTGGGGCAACGGCTATGCCACCCACGCCGCCCACCAGGTCGTCACCGTCGCCTTCACCACCGCCGGCCTCAACCGGCTGGAGGCCATGCACCACCCCGACAACCCCGCCTCCGGCCGCGTCCTGGCCAAAGCCGGGTTCACCCGCATCGGCACGGCCGACCGGGACTCCGAGACCGGACCCGTCCCCTACGAGCTGTACGCGTTGGAGAGCGGGGCCTGACATGAAGCTCAACGACCTCGACCCGCTCACGCCGAAGCCGCCGACTGGCTCACCGCCACAGCGGCCGGGGAGATCTGACCCACGTCTGGACACACCGCGGGCCCCGGGAATGAAAACATCCCCGGGGCCCGGAGCGACGCAGAGCCCGGTTAGCCGCGCCTGACACGTGAGGCTGTGCCTAGCTGCGGCTGGTGATGCTTGCCACCAGGGCGTTGACGAGTTCCTGCAGGGAGGTGATCTCCTGGCGTAGGTCGTCATCGACGAGGGCTGGCAAGTCCGTTGGGTCGATGGAGGAGATGTTCTTGCGGGTCGCCTTGAGTGCTCTCTGGAACCGCACTCGTTGCTCGCTCGCACGCAGATGCGGATCCGCTTCGACGACCTTGGCGACCAGCTCTTGCACTGCTTCGTAGGTGCTGGATACCGCTTCGGGGTCAGATGTGTCGTCGGTGACTTCCGCCAGGTGCGCGGTGACTTCGTTCCTTATCTGTTCCGGCAGCTCGATCACCTGTCCGGAAGGGGCTTGTGCCTTCCCTTCTTCAGATGCTTGCCGGACATAGGAAAGGTGTTCCTCGCGGCGTTCCTCGGCGGTGAGGGCTTTGAGCGCATTGCGAGCGGCCTCTGCCGTCTTGGGGTCGGCCATGATCGCCGCGCGTAGCGCCGTGGGGTTCTCAGCGACTTCCAGTGCCTTGGTCGGTCGGATTCCCTCTGCTTCAGCGGCTGCACTGATGAGGGCACCCCGGTCGGACGAGGCGCTGCGGCGGCTCGTGTAGTACAGCGTCCAGTCCTCGGCAGGGGGGAGCTCAACGGGCTCATGTCCGGGATACAGGTGGGTTGCACTTACCGTTACGGCACCGGCTGCATGTGCTGCCTCCCACGCCTTGTAGTAGCGCAGGATGCGTTCAGGAGACGTACCTGCGCGCCGGGCGAACTCGGCAGCGGAGATCTTGGGCACGCCTCCGTGCTTCGGTGCTTCCGCCGTCCCTGCATTCGCTGGACGTACCTGGCAGGCCACGAAGAAGGCCAGCCACCAGCTGCCAGCCTTGTCGAGGGCCGTCCAGGCTTGTATGTCACGGTCCCGCTGCTGCTCGGAGTAGCTGGTGACGCCGTCTTCCGCTAGGAGTCGGCGGACCTCGGCGCGCATGGCGTCCATCTTCGCCCGGATCTCAGCGACCGTTTCGTGCGGATGGCGCATCTGCAGCAGCACGTGTACGTCCTGTACCCGCTGTCCAAGGCCGAACGGCGGCTTGGCCTCGATGAACTCCGCGAAGGAGGAGAACGGGGCAGAGGAATTGATCCCTGAGGGGATCTGGCGCCACGTGCCGTCAGCCACGACGGCAGCAAGCAACTCAAGAAAGCCGCCGGGCGTTCCGCCGTCGCGCTCCGCAGCGTTGCGGAGCCGGTAGACACGCTCCTGTTCCGGGGTGAGCTGCGAGTTCGACTCTATGCGTACGCTCATACGGCCCTCCTATTTCAGGGCTAGTGCGGCCTTCAGCCGCTTTTCGGCGCGATCGACAGTGTTGGCCGTCTTCGCGGTGTAGCCAGCTGCTTCGTTCACTCTGAACGTGGCCTTCTGGACAGCGTCCTGGTAGCCGGGGGACCCGGGTGCCACGCCGCAGGCGTGAAGATATCGGGTGATGGCGGTCGTGGTCCTGCTCCTGAGGTCCTCCATGATCTCCTTGTCGGTACGCGGAGGCTGGGGCACCTCGACGAAGACCTCGTTGTCTGAGTCACCTCGCGGGCCCGGTACGTCCTCAGCCCTTTTCGCCCGGATGCCGTACAGGTCCAGGAATCTTGCGAGCTTGGTCGCATCCTCAGCCGAGTCCACCTCCACCTTGATCGACTCGATGAGCATCAGCTCGTCAGATTCGACGTCGGTGTCGTTGCTCGCGGCGCGAGTGGTTGTGGCCACGGCCGATTCCACGAAGGACAAGGCGAGCTGGCGTTCCTCAGCGGTGTCAGTCGACTCCTCAGCGGCCTCACGTTCCTTGACGCGGCGCAGGCCTTCCTCCCGCTGGCCGCGCAGGTGCTCGAGGAAGTCCTTCATCTTCGGGTCGTCCGGGGCGATGATCAGGCATGACTGTTCCCGGGCCGGCATGCCGCTCCAGACTCGCAGTCCTCGCCCGACCAGCTGCATGAGATGGCCGGTGTCGCGGTAGTGAGTGAGGATTCCGACGACGCTGATCTGCGGGCAGTCGTAGCCGATGAACGCCATCCGCACGGTCACGAGGATGTCCATCGGTAGGGAGCGGAACTCCGCCAAGGCGCGGGGTGCGTCCGTGTCGGAGGAGACGGCGATCCCGACTCGCAGACCTGGGTGGCGGCTTTGAAGGTACTTCTGCACCTTCTTGGCTTCGCTCTGCCCCATGCACGAGATCAGCCCACGGTACTCGGGATTGAACTTCTGCTTGTCGCGCACCTTGGCGACGACCTGCTCTACCAACGGCTCCCAGGTCTTGGGATCACGCAAGACCTCGGCCAGGCCATCCCCGTCGTCCGACAGGTTGTACGTCAGGAGCGTGTCGCCGCTGTTTCGGTCTGTAGGATCGCCCAGGGTGCGACGCGACACACGCGCCTCCGTCAGGTGCATCTCGAAGGTGCGCAGGTAGTTTTCGGCGATACCGTCGGCGTACGTGGCCTCGGCGTGCTTGACCAAGGGCCTGAGGCCTTTCGGGTCATCAGGCCGCGGCTCGGCGTAGTCGGCCAGTACCAGCGGCGCGTTATCCGCCCGGTAGGGCGTACCGGTCAGAAGCAGAGTGTGCAGCGCGAACCCGTGGAGCTTTTGGATAAGTGTGCCGGCACGCGTACCGCCGCCGTCGTTGTCCCTGGAGTCGCCGCAGAACTGGGCCTCGTCAGCGATCAGCAAGAAGCGTCCCTGGTGCTTGGCAGCCCACTCCAGGAAGATCGACTCGCTGGTTGCCAGAGCACTATAGGTAGCAACGAATCCGGTCCCCTTCCCCTCGGTGAGCGGGACCTCGTTCGTGCGGTGCCAGATCTTGCCGAACCGCGGCTGCTCGAACAGCTTGCACAGGCCTTCTGACCTCTTGTCAGGAGTGAGATGTTGCCACCCGATCTCACACTGCTGCGCCAGCGTGACACGAGGCACAAACACCGCGATGTGGTCGATGCGGCCCTCACGGAACAGGCGAGTAGCCAGTGACAAGTACGCCAGTGTCTTTCCTGAACCTGGCGACGCAAGGACAACCGTCCGGTCACGGCCCGACTCGATACCGTCGATGACCTGGGTGACCACATCCGCCTGAAACGGCCGCGGCTTGAACGTGTCCTGAAACTGCATCTCCCGCCCCTTCTTGCTGTTGCACCCTGCGCACAGGGCCTGCCCGTTCTCGACGGTCGTCGGACCACCAGCGATCCAAGGGATGCGGTGATCGGCGTTCCAGCCGCCAACCAGCTCTTCGCCACAAAGCTCACAACGCCCCCCGGCGAGCGAGTACAAGACCTGGCGCTGCTGGCTACTGAAAAAGCGCTGCGGATCAAGCTCTACCAATGCCCTCCCCCTCGCAGACAGCCATGGCCGCAGCCTAGACCGCACCTCTGACAGTCGGTGCCGAATCAGCTACAGCAACCGCAAGACGGGCGGCCCCCGTGGGGCCCGGCGCCGTCAACGAAGCACCGGCTCGTACGGCTGGGGAGGGATCGCCCTGACCCATCCGGCGTATCAGGTTGCTCTGACCGGGGGATGCCATGTCAGACCCGGTTCCTACCGTCCGCTGCGGACAAGGCTCCGTCACCGAGTGGAGGAGAGAGCGATGGTGTTCGTCGGGATCCACGGAGAGTGGGGACGCATCGACGTCACCCAAGCCGACCTCGGCTGCGGCCAGGACCGGGAGAGCATCTACAAGACCAAGCGGCCCGCACCGCTGACCTGCTACGAGTGCGACTGGCGCCTCCACCTGGTCCACAAGACCCACGGCGCGTACGACCTGTGGTTTCTGCGGCACGCCAACAAGGCACCCCGCTGCGAAGCTAGGGCCGCCGGCGAGGGCATGGCCCACCATCTGCTCAAGCTGGACCTTGCCCACCACGCCCGCGCGGCGGGCTGGAGTGCCGAGTACGAGGTCGCTGCCCCGGACGGTTCCTGGCGTGCGGACGTGATGGCCATCTCGCCCGACGGCAGCCGCCGGGTGGCTCTGGAGGCACAGATGGCCTCCATCTCGGTCACCGACATCGAGGCCCGCACCGCCGGGTACTCAGAGGCCGGTGTCGAGGTGTGCTGGTTCACCGACCGCAAGACGGTCCCGTGGCTGGACAACGTTCCCTCCGTCAGGATTGCCCGGCCCGACGACGGCGGTCCCGTCCAGGTCACCGCCGGGGCCGCCCGCTTCGAGCCGAAGTGGTGCGAAGACCGGACGGTCTGCGACTTGTGCGAATGCGAGGACTGCGGCGCGGGCGTCGAAGGGCCCCTACCGTGCGAAGGCCACGGCACATGGGAGCCGGCCGCGCCCTTCCCGCTGGAACGCTTCATCGCCGCCATCTGCACGAACGCCACCCGCCCGCACCGTCTGCGCGTGGGCTGGGACACCAGGGGCAAGTGGCGATGGATCACCCGGCATTACTTCGAGCTGGAAGAGAAGCAGCTCCAGGCGCACATCCGCAAGTACCAGATCGTTGAACGCCTGCTGGCCGTCCAGCAGCGACAACACAAGGCGCGGCAGGCAGCCGAACAGGAGCACCTGGCGGCGATCGAGGCCCTCCTCCAACGCCAGAAGGCCCTGGTCAAACGGGTGGTGGAGTTCGTCTACCACGAGGCTGGCACCTACCCCAACGTCGCCCGCGAGGGCAGCCCCGAGTTCGCCATGGGAGTGCCCGTGTACGTGCGCGGAAAGCCGCATGCGGTCATCTGCCCCGTGGCCAGCCGCCTCCCCGCGCTGCGCCGCCGCCTGGCCTCTCTGGTCTTCTTCGTTGCCTCCGAGCGCGAGCGCAGCCGCGTCGCGGCTCAGGCCGCCCCAGGCCAGCGCATCGAGGTCCTCACCGCTGAGCTTGCTGCGGCTTCCCCACCGGCGGCCCTCCCGCAGCAGGACCAGGGCGGCCTCACCGTCCGGCAGGCCGTGAACCGGATGCTCGGTCTCGACCGGATGTAGGGGCGCTCGGCTTCACCGGCCGGTCCGGACAAGCCGTTGGATCTCAGCACATGGTCAGCTGCTCGTGCTCGGGCAGGTCGAGGTTCGTGACCCGGCCCCCGGCCATCACTGCAACCAGTTCCCGGGCCTCCTGGGCACTTCTGGCCAAGGCGTGCAAGCGCTGCATTCCGGGTGAGGAAGCGACCAGGCTGGGGCAGGGCCGTACTACTCCGTACAGAATCCGGCGCCGCCCCAGCGAGTACACCGGCACTCCGTAGGCGTACTCCGATGACATCACCGGAGTCTGCGGAACCTCCACCCGCAGACTCGACTCGCGCCAGGCATACTCAGCGACCGCGGTGAACAGTTCGGTCTTCTGCTGCGACGACAGTCGACTCCACCACGCCCTCGCCGTCACCAACACCTGCCGCTGAATTTCCTCCCGTTCGGCCTGTTCCCGGGCGAGCCGCGCCTCCTCTTCCGCTTTTTCCCTCGCCCGGAGCGCAGCCTCCTCCGCCCACTGTCGATGGATCTCCTCCCAGCGCGGGCGGGACGCCTCCTCCTGCTGCTTGCGCAGACGCTCAGCCTCCTCAGCCCTGCGGGCCCGCTCCTGCTCCTCCAGCGCCCGCCGACGGCGTTCCGCCTCCTCTTCGCGGGCCTCACGCTCGGCCTTCGCAGCCTCCTGCCGCTGCCGCATCGCCTCGTGCTTCTTCTGGTCGCCGACCGGCTGCAGCGACGTCCACCACTGACTCCGCCGAAACCGCCGCCGCTTGCCGTCGATGACGCGGTACACCCGCCGATACCGCGGCAAGACCGGTGTCGGGACAAGCTGCCCATGCAGCGCCCAGCGCACGAACTGGGACAGTGGCGCCTCACGGAACACCCAGCCGCCGGCGGCAAAGTCGAATCCGGCGAGGCCATCGTCCACGATCCAATCCTGATCCCGCTCTTTTGGAGGACGAACCCGGATTGCCGGGACCGTGCTGATCCACTGCGGCGTTTGTTCATGCGGAGACACCCAGCACACCCGGATGCCTTCGCCGACGTAGCGGTTGGTGCGGGCAGCGATGTCGTCCAAGGTGATCGGCGACAGCTGCGCCTCCCAGGCCATACGCTGAGTGCCGTCCACGGAGGACGCCATGACGTCCGCGCGCCAGGAGCCGTCCTCGGCCGGTACCTCCAACGTGGCGTACCACCCTGCTGCTCGGATCGCGGCCGCCATTTCCAGCTTGAGCATGTGGTGTTCCCACGACTCGTTCGACAGCTCGCATGACGGCGGCCGCCCCGGATCGTGGCAGAAGAACCGTACGCCGTACCGGGAGACTTTGGGATGCAGACCCCAGGCGCACTCGGGGCAGGCGAGGGGGACACGTGGACGGACCTTGTGGACCTGGCTCCACTGCAGGCCGCCTCCGAGGTCGGGAAGAGTGGCGTCTAGACGGCCTAAGTCGGGATGTAGCGCAGTGAATGGCATGAATCGCATCTCCTAGCGATCCGCTGTAAGCCGCGGCGTACCTGATAGGACAGCAGGAAAGCAGGCACCACTGACAGAGCGCCCGCATCGCCGCGATACCCCTCCCGGCGCGCTCGTGCGGCAACCGCCGGGTAGCCAGTCGTCATCGTCTCCGGCATCAGCGCGACGCGTGACGGAACAGGGCGTGTCGACTCCGCCGATCGTCGTCACCCCGTCGGCTCGTTCCCGTTGGGGCGCCATCTCGTTGGGGGAGATATGGCGGAACTTTCCGAATTTTCATGCATCAGTCACCAGGACTGCGAGCCGTATGCATTCACTGTTGGGCCGGTTGTCCTGATCCGCCTCCGCGTCAGCTTGGCCCCTGGGATGATCAGGCCGTTACTGGACAGCAGCGAAAGGTGAGGGGGAGCGCGGTGTGGGATTACTCGGAACTCAGCGCGGAGGCACGCAAGCTAGGAGGCCCTGATGCCCTACGGGCGGCCTACGTCCAGCTCGGGCGGCGGCTAGGCCAGCGGCGAGCCTTCGTTCTCGGTGCCCTTGCCGTCGGCGTGCCGGTGGCTGGGTGGAAGGTTTTGAAGGACTACCGCGACCGCCGCGCCGTCGCTGTTTCCCAGGCCACGGTCGTGACCTCCGAGGCCGCGCCCGCGACGGAGGAGGCCGTAGTCGCAGAGGCGGAGGCTGTACTCACGGCCGTCGAGGCCGCGCCGGTGGTCGACGAGCCGGAGCCGGAGCCCGCCGCCGAGTCCTCACTCTCGGCCACCGCAGCCCAGTCCACCCCAGCGGCCGACAGACACTTCAGCGCGTAGGGGCGCGAACGCCCCAGCGCTGACTGACGGGAAGGGCGACTCTAGGACTCCTCGGTCCTCCCCGGCGGGCGGCGGCCGGGGCGTGGGCCTCAATCAGCTGCTGACGATGTCGAGCAGGTCCTGGAAACGGCGGTTTACATGCTCGTTCTCACAGGAGCGGCGAATGTCCTTATCGGACTGGAGATCCTCAACGATCTTCTGGATGTCGCTGCGGCTGTTGAGAAACAGCTCCTTGATGATGGGTGCGGCCCGGTTGCTGTAGAAGACCTTCCGGTTGATCCCGGCGCCGTATCCACCGGGCTCGCCGATGTAGCAGCGCACCATCCACTTCACGATCCCGGGCTTGATGTCGTCCGGAACCTCAGTGAGACCGCCGAACTCCTCGAACAGTCGCAGCGCGGGGCCGTGGGCCTCGTGCTGCTTCCAGTGGTGGCCGATGTCGCTGAGCTTGGCGAGCTGCTTCGCGAAGAAGTCCTTCCGCTGCCCCTTGTGGAGGTAGGGCAGCAGCCCAGCGGCGTGGGCTACACGTACGGTGAGCTCATCCAGCGAGGTACGCCCGAGCCGGTCCAGCAGGATCTTGGCGACAGCCAGGCGCACACCGTTTCGTATGAGTTCGCGCAGCTCCTGGAGCACCAGGTAGGCGTTCTCACGGACGACATCGGCTTCTGAGTCGCTCAGAGCCGTACTCACCAGGACTTGGACGATCTCCTGCTGTCGTTGGTCCGGGGCATGTTCGAAGTCGGTCAGAAGGCGGGTGTCCAGCGTGATGGGGCCGGAGGCCTCGATGATCTGCTTGACCTCGTGCACCTCGATCAACGTGATCGGGTCCTTCGACAACACGGCGTCGATGCATGTCGCGAAGGTGTACACGACATCTTCGAAGGCTGCTTCGTACTCGGAGTCCTCGTGCTCCAGGTCCTTGCGGATGTCGTATACCCGTGTCATCTTGCGCCACTCGGCGCGGCTGAGAAGCCCGATGCGGTAGGCGAGTTTGATCAAGTTGGAGGTCGTGTAGTGCTCAACGTCCTCAGCGTTCTGGATAGGCGGGAGCTTCGGGTTCGCCGCCCTGGCGGCCTCGCCGGCGATGCCAACGCCCACGATCAGGATCTTGTCCTTGAGGTCCCGGACTGCGGCGTTGAACAGACGCTGACAGGCACTGCTCGGATCGACAGGCAGGATGCGGCGCACCCTCTCGATCAAGTTCTTTGCCTGCCAGTCCGGCCTGATCTTCTGCATCAGGCCGGGCACTTCGTCGATCGTCGCAACCCCAACGGACGTCGCTACGACGACAACGCCTTCTTCGCTCAACTTGTCCTCACCTGGCATGAATTGAAACTCTCGGACGTCCAGGGTACGGACTCAGTCGCCCCAAAACCGCTGATATTTCGCACGGGATCGCGGTGCGGGGGACCATACCTTGGGAAGGCCCCCGCATCTTCCGAAGGGGCTACGCACCGACCCAGTCGAGTCCGAGGTCGGCGAGCTGCTGGAGTTTGTCGGGGGTGAGCTTGGCCCGCCTGCTTTTGGTGTTGGACAGGAACACCCCGAGCTTCACCTCCGTCCCGTCCTCCAGGCGTTCTACCTGGGCCCTGGGGACCTTCACAGAGCCCTCGCGGGCCTTGTACTGCGCCAGGGCCGCAACGCCCCGCTCGAAGGCGCTCACAGGCGCCGTGGACGGCTTCGTGGGCTCCTCCGGCTTCGGGGCCAGCGGCACGATGCCGAGCTGCTCCAGGCGCTCGCGTTGCCCGTCCGTCAGGGCCTCCCACACCTCGGGCTTGCGCTGCCGGGCCAGCCACTTCCCGATGTCCATGCCGTGGACCGTGAACCCCGGCAGGACTTCCGCCTGGCCCTTTTCGTCGGCCACCAGCTCACGCAGCGCGGCGTAGTGCCGCTGCCACTCCGCCGGCCACTCGGGGTTCCAGTCCTCGTCCACGGCCTCCAGCGCGGCCTTCCACTCCGGGTGGCCCTCCAGCGCACCAGGCCGCCGAAGGTTGGACAGCCACTGCCCCACCGGCCGGTCCAACATCGTCGCCGACCGGGGCGCACACAGCGTCCAGTGCTGCTCGTAGTACGCCTTCGCGGCCTCCAGGTTCTCCTGGAACCGCTCATCCGCCAGGCTCCAGACCATGCCCAGCTTCTCCAGCCGCCGAGCGCGCAGGCCGCTCATCTGTCCCGCCCCGTAGGCCCGTCGCTGCTCCGCGACCCACTGCCCAAGGGGGTAGGCGCCCTCCTTGTGCCCGTACGGAACCCGGGCGTGGAGCTCACGCTCCGCGAACTTCTTGAGCGCCGCCCATCCGCGAGCCCAGTCCTGCTTCTCCGTGTCGATCACGTTGAAGCTGACCCAGTCCGCGACCATCACCGGATCACGCGGAGCCGCAAAACGCAGCAGAAGACGAGATTCTTCCTCACCATCCTCGGGCGGCGGACCGATGTACTCGGACGGCTGCGCCACGTCCTTCTGAGGCTCCTGCGGGATCGCGAGCAATTCGACGGCCTCTTCGTCGTGAGCCCGCAGACCCTCCAATACCTTCACCAAAGGCCGATACGATCCCGAGGTGAACATGTCCTCCGGCTTTTCCCCGGGCTGGAGAAATACCGGCACGATCAAAGAGGCGAGCTTGCCTTGTCCCGGCTTCTGACGCAGCGCCCGGCCGATGGCCTGGACGATGTCGTGCGGCGCACCCTTGGGGTCCAGCAGGGCCACGGAGTCCACCGCCCGGATGTCGACGCCCTCACCCAGGACACGGCAGTTCGACAGGACAGCGCGCCGCGTGGTGGTCCCGAACCCGGCGAGCACTTCCCGCCGGCGCTCGGGGACGTGCTCGCCGCACAGCCAGTCCGCCCAGATCCGAGCGGGGTACTTCTCCGGCTCGTTGGCGTGGAGCTTCGCCGCGACGCGCTCCAGGCCCTCCGCGTACGCCTGTGCCTCTATCGTCCGGTGGTGGAAGGTGATGCAGGTCTGGAGCCCGTGCTGCGTCATCGTGTGCAGGAGCGCGGCCTGGAGCGCCCCGAGGCGCTGCCCGCGGACCTCCTCGGTGTGCCGGTCCTCGCCCATCAGCCGCTCGGGCGTGACGACCGGGTCCTGGAGCTCCAGGACGATGATCTGGTACCGCGCCAGCAACCCGCGCGACACGGCCGACGCGAGCGAGAGCTTGTACAGGACGGGCCCGAAGACCTTCTCGTCGTCCATGGAGGCCGCCATTTCGCGCGGCAGCGGGTCGCGCACCCCCTCGGCGATCTCGCGGTTCAGCCGCTCCTCCCAGATCCGCGGCGTGGCCGTCAGGTACAGCCGGCGGTGTGACGGGATGATGCCCTGGTTGTGGACGTCGGCCCACGCCTTACCCATCGAACCCGAAGTCCGGTGGGCCTCATCCACCACCGTCAGGTCCATCGGGGCCAGCTGCTGGCCGTAGGCGCCCTCGAACGCCTCCGCCAGGACACCGAGGCTGGCGTACGTCCCGAAGATGGTCACAGGCCCCTGGCCGTGCCACAGAGCCAGCTGCACCGGGTTCGTGGTGGCGCGCACCTTCAGGTTCCACAACTCCGGGTCGTCCTGGAGCGAGCACACCGCAACCGCCGGCCCCGTGTGCCCGGCCGCGCGCCACGCCTGGACGGTCTGGGTCAGCAGGTCCAGCGTCGGCACCAGCACGAGAATGCGGCCCTTGAGGACAAGGCGCTTTGCCGATGCGGCCGCGATGATGGTCTTTCCCGTTCCGCATGCGGCGTGTACCTGCCCGCGCAGGCCATTAACGGGAATGCCGCCCGGCGGGATATCGAGACCGCGCACAATGGCGGCAACGGCCTCGATCTGATGGTCACGCAGTTTCACGGCCATTCCCGTGTTCTCCTTTTTGCGGAAGGTGGCACGCAATCTGAAATGAAAGTCCGGCACGGTGAGGGTGGCCGGGGGATGTGGTGTCTGATCCCAGACTCTACACAGCCAAGCTCTGTGATGCATCACTCACGCACCATGTTCCCGCCCCAGGGTGATACATGGCTGAATCTCGTCCCGATGCGGCGGGTTGTGGTGTATGCTGGCGCGGTATTGATGAACGTGCCGGGGCAGGTTCGAGGGTGGGGGAGGGGTTCGGGTGGAGCGCAGCGGAGCCCGTCTCTTCGGTGGGACCGGCACCCCGTCAAGCCGATGGCCCGTCACATCCGTTGCGGGGGGTGGTGGCTAGAAATTCCAAGCCCTACACAGGCGCGAGCGTGATGCACCTCCCCTTGCTGCCAGCCTCGGCACCCGCGCTTGCGCGGGTGCGTGTCAATTCGCGCTTGCGCGAATTGACACGCTTTTAGAATTCCGCTTGCGGAATTCAATTCCCGCGCTTGCGCGGGAATTTGGCGGAGCATCAGCGGAGCCGTCACTATGCCCCGGCTTGCCGGGGCATATCCCGCGGAGCGGGATAT